>DASWNL010000186.1:0-6792 GCA_036399215.1 Abditibacteriaceae bacterium | reverse complement strand
ACCACTTTTTCGAGTTCCTTGTAAAGCCCATAACCCACCGAAGCGACAGCTACCACCACGCAAAAAACAACCAGCGCGATGGAATAGAAAAACCACTTTAGATACCACCAAAACGAATGGCGAAACTTTGGCGGACGTGCCGGGGGCGCATCCAGATGAGAACCAGCACCAATTGGCGAGGGCGCAACAGCCATAAAAAGAGTCTCCTGCAAATCTTCGACAAATATCTTGACGCTCAACGGTTTGAGCATCATTTCCAGTATAACAAGGCTGCCTTTTCGCCTTCGCGCACCTGAGTGCGAAGACAGTTTTTTCAAGCGATTTCGTTTAAAACTATGCCCGTTTGGTAATAGCGGTTACATTCGCCGAGGGCTAATCTAAGATTCATGAATAAGTTGCATAAAGAAGCACATGAGTTTGATGTTTGCGTGATTGGCGGCGGCATGGCCGGCTTATGTGCGGCCATTGCCAGCGCGCGCAACGGCGCCAAAACGGCTTTGGTTCATGATCGCCCGGTTTATGGCGGCAATGCCTCGTCTGAAGTGCGTATGTGGATTTGCGGCGCGCACGGCAAGCACAACAAAGAAACCGGCTTGCTCGAAGAAATTCAGCTTGAAAATCAATATCTCAATCCCTCGCTCAACTATTCGTTGTGGGACAGCGTGCTTTACGGAAAAGCACACTTTCAACCGAATCTGACACCGTTTCTCAATTGCTCGGTCTTCGATGCACAAAGCGAAGCCGACCAGATTACCCAGATTAAAGCCTGGCAATTGACTTCGCAAACTATCCATGAAATCAGCGCCAAATACTTCGTAGATTGCTCCGGCGACAGTATTTTAGCTGCCTTAACTAAAGCCGAATGGCGCAGTGGCCGCGAAGCGCGGGGGGAATTCAACGAAGACATCGAACCAGAGTTTGCCGATGGCAAAACGATGGGCAATACCCTGCTTATTCAACTGCGCCGCACCGACGAATCGCAGCCGTTCACAGCGCCCGATTGGGCTTATAAGTTCACCCGCCCCGAAGACTTGCCGCACCGTATGCGCGGCGTGCAAGGCCACAACTTTTGGTGGATTGAAGTTGGCGGCTTGGACGACACCATTCGCGATGCAGAACGCATCCGCGATGAACTGATGAAAATTGTCTACGGTGTGTGGGACTACATCAAAAACTATGCACCGGAACGCGAAACTGCCAGGGATTGGGCCATTGAATGGATAGGAAGCCTGCCCGGCAAGCGCGAAAACCGCCGCTATGTCGGCGACCACATTCTCACGCAAAATGATATTCGCACTGGTGGAGAATTTGAAGACATCGTGGCTTATGGCGGTTGGAGCATGGACGATCATCATCCAGCGGGCCTTTATTATCCCGGCCACCCGACGATTTTTCATCCGGCGCCTTCACCTTATGGCATTCCCTATCGCTCTCTCTATTCGCGCAATATTGAAAACTTGCTGTTCGCAGGACGCAACATTTCGGTTACGCACGCCGCGCTGTCTTCAACCCGCGTCATGGCAACCTGCGCCATCATTGGCCAGGCGTCGGGAACGGCAGCGGCGCTTTGCGTCAAACATAACTGCGCGCCGCGCTCATTAAGTAGCGGGCCACGCCTGCGCGAATTGCAGCACACTTTAATGGACGACGATTGCTGGCTGCCCGGCTTAACGCGCCCAGTTTCAGAATTGGCGCACCAAGCCAAATTATGCGCTGATGGAACCGGCGCCCCATTGCTTTTGGATGGCCTTGACCGTGATCGTGAGAACCAAGAACACGCCTGGTCAGGCGAACTCAATAGTGCCATTGAATATCGTTGGAATGAGCCGGTGAATCTATCCGGCGCCCGTTTGGTTTTCGATTCCAATTTAGCCAACCTCAAGCGAATGCCCTGCACTTACCCACAAAAAGGCGGGCGCGATGCCGTTCCGAGTTCTTTAGTCAAAGCATTTCGTTTGGAAACTTTGGATGCTAACAATCAGTGGCAACTGGCCTATCGCACGGCTAACAATTATCAGCGTCTTGTCGAAGTGTCGCTTCAGGTTTCAACCCGCGCTTTGCGTTTGGTGCCAGAAGCAACATGGGGCGCCGGGGAAACGCGAATTTTCGCCTTCGAGCCGTTAGCAAACGTCCAGTCTAAAATTCCTGTTGTGCCTTCGGGCGCGCATTTCAGCCAGGTCATTGCACGCCTCAACCCGCAAGATTTAGCACCGCCCGAAAATGGGCTGGAGCAGAATCAAAAAGCGCGGCATAGCGCGTGAAATCGTTGTAGGGGCGCCGGGTGCCCTCCGGGCGGATTGCGCCCTTACAAATCCCACAAAACGCCGTTCGGCCCGGCGTTGATAACTACTGTTTCGCCGATTCGCGCCTGTTGACCGCCGCAAGCGTGAATATGGCCGCAAACAACAAGGCGTGGCTTTTTCTGTTGGATGATTTCGCGCACGGCGACACTGCCGAGGCTTTGGCCGCGCGAGGAAACATCAAGCGTGCCTTTAGGTGGCGAATGCGAAATAAGAACCGCCTTAGAAGGGCAAGCTTTTAATAAGTCGCGGGCCTCATCTTCACTCAAATCGTAGCTCCAATCACCAAAAGGCGTGACCGGCACGCCGCCACCCAGGCCCCAGAATTCTATATCTTGAAACTTGACGCCATCACCATGCAAAACGCGCGCATGAGAATAGCCTTTGCAAGCGTTTTGTAATTCTTCCAACGATTCGTTGTTACCCGGCACGAGTAAAAAAGGTTTTTGCGCTTCAAGCAAAACCGGCAGACAAATCTCCAAGCCGCGCCGTGCGTTGGCAAAATCACCGGCACCAATCAGCAAATCGGCCTTATTCGCTTGCGTAACCAATTTGCGTGCGGCGTTGGCATCGCAGTGCAAATCGCTGAAAAGCAATAGTTTCATGGGATCGAAATGATAAGCCAATCACAAAACTGACGGCGCGTTTTATATCCAGTTATGTATCTGAGGAATGCACCCAGGCACGCGCTTTAGCGTCCTCTTCCGCAAGTTCACGTTTGCGGCGCTCTCGTTCCTCTATTTCTTGTGGAGATAAAGCAGATAGCCCATTGAAATAGCGCGAAACTCGCAGAAAAAAGTAAAATGCCACACCAAGAAGGAAAACATTTGTGATGTTCGAAAACAAACGAACAGTATCCGTTGAGACATTGAATAGTTCGGCCAACTCTGCCCGACGTGCACGGGCAAAAGGCTTCATGATGAGAGCGGCAAGATAGAAAACAATGGCGAAGGCGATATGAAGGTAAAGATACTTTTTGTTCAATGCCGGCTTATTTTGCATGAAGGAACACCTGAACTCATTATGACACGACGCAATTCATGCTGTCTAAGAGCTATTCAAACACAAAAACGCCGTTGCACTTTGGAAAGTGCAACGGCGTTTTCAGTCTTGCCAGGAGTTAGTTGCCTGCATTGCGGACGGCTTTGCTGGCGGCGCCAAGGGCATCGCCAACGGCTTCTTTGGCTTTGCCCAGGGCCTGCTGGCCTTCGCCTTTGGTTTCCTGCGCGGCGCCTTCGGCCTTCAAGTTTTCGTTGTCCGTGGCGGCGCCAACGGCTTGCTTCACATTGCCGGCCACTTCATTGGCCGTTCCACGAGCTTTGTCTTCGGTTTGTCCCATGATGGTTTATCTCCTTACCGAAAAGCATCGGCAAAACTTATGCCGATAAGAAGTTGAAAGCTCAAAGTTGAAGATTCAAAGTTAGCGGCGCAAGCGAGCGGTTACTTTTCCAGCCACACGATTCCAGAGCCACTCAAATTCAGGAATACCAAAGCGGCGACAGGCTAAAACTAACGTCGGCCAGGCCGCAAGGCTGATGATAAGAAAACTCACCAATGATCCGGTTTTTCCCTGTAGCGGCAGGTATTGGCAAAAGTGCAAGCCGATTAATCCGGCTATGCCCATAAGAACGCACGCCATAACCGTTCTCAGCAATGTGCCGCACACGCGATGCGCGCCCAACTCGGCGCCGTAATCATTTTGTAGCTTGTTTTCAAAAGCCACCAGCATTGCCGAAAAATGAACGCAGGCGCCGATGCTGGTGGCTAAAGCCAGCAACAAAACCGGATGGCTTTGCTGCGCGCAAAACCATACCAAAGGAATGAAAAACCCTATCGTGATGATGCTGCCGATAATGGTCGGTGTGCGCGTGTCTTTCAGCGCGTAAAAGCCACGCGCCACCAACTGCTGTCCGGCCCAGGCGAAAAGTCCCATGCTGTAAAACGCATAGGCAATGGCCGTTTCGTGCAAAGCCTGAGGGTCTTTGTATTTTCCGTAGGCGTAAATTAAATCAACAATGGGTGAAGCGGTCAACACCATCCAGGTTGAAAGCACTAAAGTAATAAACATCAAGCGGCGCAAGCCCTGCCGCAGAAAATCGGCGACCTTTTGCCAATCTTGCGCGGCACTATCCGAAGCTAAATAAGGAAAGGCTGCTACAGCCGCCGCCTGCGCTAAAACGCTTTGCGCCACAATCATCAAGCGGTTGCCGTTGCTCAGATAAGTCATCCATCCGCTGCCTTCGGATGCGAAATAACCAATAACAATTTGGTCTACAATCGGAAACGACACGCCGAACATGATGGGCAAGGCCGTGAGAAAATACGTTTTAAATAGAGGATGGCGAGGCGGAAATCGGAAGTGCCACTGCGGGCGCAGTTCAGGTGGGCCGGAAAGAACAGCGCCAAAGGGTAGCAGCACGTAACCGGCAAAAGCGCCCACTAAAATACCCCAGGCAAAAGCCGTTGGCTCGCCCGTGACTTGCCACCAGATCACAGCGATAATAACCGCGACAACATTATAAAGCGCGCCGGTAAAACCCGTGGCGCCAAAGCGTTTTTGTGCGTTGAGAGAGGCAACTGTAATGCCGCCTAAAACGAAGAAAATCTGCCCCGGCAGAATGATTTGCGACATCAAAACCGCCAATTGGAAGTCGCCGCTTTTTTTCAGGCCGGGCGCAATCCAGGACATTAAAAGCTCCGCCTTGAGAACGCAAATAATCACCAACGCCGTCACAATCAAGCCCATTAGCAATAAAAGCGACGAAAAAAACTGCCAGGCTTCTTCATCGCTTTTGCGCTCGCGCAATTCGGTAAAAAGCGGAATAAATGTAATCGAAAGCGCGCCGCCAGCCACCAGGTGATTGACAAAATCCGTCAAGCGAAAGGCCGCCACATAAGCATCCGTCGCATAACGCGGCAGCGCTGCCATGATGATCTGCTGTTGAAAGAGGCCGGTCAGTTTGGACAAAAAATACAGCGCCGACAGCAACAAGGCTGCCTGAAGCGCTGTCGAGTGGCCCTTAACAGGTGCTGTATTAAGCGCTGTAGAAGATGCTTCGTCAGGCGCTGAAGTTGGTTCTTGTGAAGCAAGCGGAGAAGACACGGAAAGTAATTATGGCACGAAAAAGCGCCTTAGGCTAAACCCTCACTCCCGTCCCCTCTCCCAATTCGCTTCGCGGGAGAGGGGTGGCTAAAATCACACGCTCCGAGTTATTAAACGTGCAGAAGCATAAGCCACATGCACCCCTCTCCCGCGAAGCGAATTGGGAGAGGGGACGGGAGTGAGGGCCAACAAACTTTCAACCGGCATTTAAAACGCCGCTCAGTGGATAGTCGCGTGCGGTTTGCCAGGCAATGCGCTGAAAAATGGCGGCTTGTTCAGGGGTCAGGCCGCTATCTAAAACACTAACTTTGCCTTCGGGACTTTCTTTGAACAGGCACGAGTAAAACACCAACGCCGCCATGTAATTGCCCTTGTAGGTTAAATGCAGGCCATCGGCGGAAATGTCTTGCCAGAAGTCGGTAAGGCCCGGCACGCGCCCGGCATCTATTTCGGTTTTCAAAGTCGCCAAAGCCGAGCCAACCGGCACAATAAGCACAGGCTTGCCATTATAGGTCTGGTTCACTTTAAGGCGCACGGCTTCGATAAATTTTAAGTGATTCGCTACGCCTTCCTGCCAGGTGGTAGCGGGTGTTAAATTGAGTGGCGCCGCTGAACCTTTGCCCTGCGAGCGGTTGTCACTAAAAGGCCGCCCCGGCCACTGGGCATAAAGCCAGGCTTGCACATTCGGGCTGTTTTGCCGCGCCAGATCATAGAATTTTTGCGAATACTCGGCTTCATTTTCAATCGGCTTATCACGCCCGGCAAAGGGCTGAGTAAAGATGTGATTAATCGGCGCCAGGACTTGCAAGGCTTCGGGATAATGCGTATCGCCAAAGCCACTGCCGGGATGCATCCACAAGTAATCAATAGCCGCGCCCGAAAAAGTAAAACGATGATAATCCAGGGGCTGCCCGGCGCTCTGAGCTAAGGGTTGTAGCCAGCGATCCATGCCAAAGGTCAGGCTGTTACCAATGTGGAAAGTGCGAACGCGCGTTGCGGGATCGCCCTGGGTAGATTCAATACGATAAGCTCCCACCACTGCCGCGCTGGCCGCCAGAGCCTCGGTGTAAGCGATGGCCGATAGAGCTGTGCTTTTATCCAGCAGAAACGGAGCGGTTACGACCTCACCTACATCGCGTGTGGGGTCGGCGCCTGTGTTACGAAAGATGCTCTGGCCGCCGCGCGTTATGCGAATTTGGGCGTTGGGTGTCGGCGAAGAAATCGTAATCGTTATCGGTTCGGCATAGGTGCCGGGTGGCGGTGCAAAAACCGGGGGCTTTGCCTGTGCATCGGCCCCTAAATCCAGCGCCACCCATTGTTCGGTGGCACTGGCGCCTTCAAAAAAAGTTTTGGTGTCGCCATCGAAAGCTCGGTGAAATGTATGAAGCG
>DASWNL010000185.1:0-22317 GCA_036399215.1 Abditibacteriaceae bacterium | reverse complement strand
AGATGATGCGTATTGGCGTGCGCGTGGCCGACTTGTTTGATGAAGAACTGTTGTCTGAAAAAATCGCCGCCAACTGGGAAGAAAAAACGCATGGCCTGCGCCACTTGACCGAAGAGCAGCGTCCACATCCCGAAGAGGTTTTATCGCATTATTTGCAGTTTGCCGAACGCCTCAAGCCCTTTGTGGCCGACTGCTCGGTTATTCTTGACCAGGCACGGCGTGCAGGCCAGAACGTTTTATTTGAAGGAGCGCAGGGGGCCGGCCTCGACATTGATTTCGGCACTTATCCTTACGTTACTTCATCCAACACCATCGCCGGCGGCGCCTGCACCGGCAGCGGCGTGGGGCCAACTTCAATAGACCATGTAGCCGGCATTGCCAAGGCTTATTGCACAAGAGTAGGGGATGGGCCGTTTCCGACGCTCATGGAAAGCGCCATCGAAGAACAGTGCCGCCAAATCGGCCATGAATACGGCGCGACTACGGGCCGCAAGCGGTCATGCGGCTGGTTTGATGCCATGCTGGTGCGCCATGCAGCGCGCGTCAACGGCATGAGCAGTTTGGTGATTACCAAGTTGGATGTGCTGGATCATTTTCAAGAACTGAAACTTTGCACCGGCTACTTGTATAAAGGCGAAGCGTTGGATCATTTCCCCACATCATTGAAGCAACTGGGCCAGTGTGAGCCGGTTTATGAAACCTTTCCAGGTTGGATGGCGCCAACGGGTGAAGCGCGCCGCTTAAGCGATTTGCCGGAAAACGCGCGGCGTTATATCGAGCGCCTGGAAGAAGTTTCGCAGGTGCCGGTTTCAGTCATTTCGGTTTCGCCCTCGCGCGAATCGTTTGTCTGCTTGGATGATTCGCTGCTGAACTATGAAGTTAGCCGCTGATGTTTATCCACGAAGGACACAAAGAAACACAAAGAGAAAAAACTTTCGTGTTTCTTCGTGTCCTTCGTGGATAAAATCTAAGCGTGAGTGAGTTGAGAAGGGTTTCTTCAAGGGTTTCTGCGATGGTGGCTGCCGGGAATACGGCGGCAATGGCCGTTTCGCATGCGGCTCCCGTAGTTTTATCTCCGCCGATTCGCCGCATAGCCACATTACATCTCAACGGTCTATGCGATTTGCTGTTTACCCTGCCTGCCCTTCATACCTTGCGCGAAGAGTTTCCCGACGCGCAGATTTGTTCGATAGTGCGGCCCGGCCTGGCGGCTTTGCTGGAAGATTCGCCCCTGATTAACGAACTGTTATTGCGACCTAAAGGTGGCGTTTCAACGCAAGCCGCTTTGATGGCAAAACTGGCCTCAACGCATTTTGATATTGCCGTTTCGTTTTCTCAATCGCGCCAGTGTTCTCTTTTAGCTTTTGCCACGCGGGCACCCATTCGTGTTGGTTTTCAGGGTGCCAAAATGGAAGCCCTGCTTTCGCATCACGTTGTCGAGGAAGGGCCATTTTCGATTGATAGCGCCCTTAATTTAGTGCGGGCTTTAGGTTGCGCGCCACGCCAACTTGATTATGGCGGCTTGCTGCAAATTTCCCCGGCGCATGGCCTCGCGGTTCAGGTTTTACTCGAAGAAAAAGGCATAAACGGCGCCTTTGTTTTAGCAAATGTCAGTGGCGAACGGGGGCGCGAAAAGCGAAACATTCGCGAGTGGGACTGGGAGCATTGGACAATGGCTTTGAGCGACATTAATCAGCGCTGGCCGGTTGTTTTAGTAGGTGGGCGTGCGGCGCCACAAGTCACAGCGAAACTGCCCGGCAACTGGGCCGATTTCGGCGGCAAATTGTCGTTGCCGCTTCTGGCAGCCTTATGTGGGCAGGCCAAATTATGTATCGGCCCCGATGGCGGCCTGTTGCATTTGGCTGCCACCATGCAAACGCCAGTAGTGGGCATCTATGGCCCCACCGACTGGCAGGAAACCGGGCCGCGCGGCGTGGCGCATCGAATTGTGCGCCATCCTGTTGAATGCTCGCCGTGTCTGCTCAATAAATGTAAATGGCAGGGCGCGGACGAGAAAAAATGCCTGACACGCATTGCGCCCCCGGAGGTTGTCAAAGCTACACGCGAGTTAATTGGAATTTGATTGGCTGCTCAATGAAAAGCATTATTATCATTCCGGCGCGTTACGGTTCGACGCGCTTTCTCGGCAAACCTTTGGCATTGCTAAAAGGCGAACCGGTTATCGTTCATGTGGTGCGTGCCGCCTTGCAAGCTAAGAGCGCCGATGCTGTTTGCGTGGCGACTGATGATCAGCGCATCGCTGAAACAGTAAGCTCAAATTTTGCTAATGATGTAGTGAATGTTGTGATGACCGGCGAATGTCGAACGGGAACCGACCGCCTGGCGCAGGCTGTTCAATCGTTGAATTTCGATTTGCAAAATTTAGTTGTGGTTAATGTGCAGGGTGATGAGCCGTTTATCAATTCACATCATATTGAATCATTGATTGATGTGATGCAAAGCGATGAATCGCTGCAAATGGCGACTTTAGCCACGCCGCTGCCGCAGCATCTAACAAGCGACCCCAATGTAGTGAAAGTAGTATGCGCGCAAAACGGCAATGCGCTTTATTTTTCACGCTTGCCGATTCCCTTTGCGCGTGATGGCGAAACTGTTACTCGTTTGCGGCATTTAGGCGTTTATGCTTATCGCGCCGATTGGCTTTTGCAGATGGCGAATTTGCCGTCCACTCCGTTGGAAGAAACGGAAAAGCTGGAACAACTGCGCGCTCTGGAAAATGGCGTGGCTATTCGCGTTGTAACAGTTGAAAACGTGATAGACATCGCCATTGACACGCCAGAAGATTTGCAACGCGCAGAGGAGTATTTAGCTGGAAAACTATAGCCGCGAAATGCAGGATTTGCAGGAGGAGATTATTTCCTGTCAGCGCTGCCCGCGTTTAGTTGAGTGGCGGGAAGATGTGGCGAAGAATCCACCGGCGCGTTTTCGCGGTGAGAACTATTGGGCGCGTCCTGTGCCCTCCTTTGGCGACCAAAACGCGCGGCTTTTGATAGTGGGCCTGGCACCGGGCGCGCATGGTAGTAACCGCACCGGAAGAATGTTTACCGGCGACCGTTCAGGGCAATGGCTCTTCCGTGCTTTGCACAAAGCGGGTTTTGCCAATCAAGCGACATGGCAACAGCGTGAAGATGGCCTGCAACTGCGCGATTGTTGGATTACCGCTGCCATTCATTGCGCGCCGCCAGCCAATAAGCCGTTGCCCGAAGAAATCCAAAACTGCCGTCCCTTTTTGCTGCGTGAAATGGCACTTTTGAAAAACGTGCGCGTATTGCTTGGCCTGGGCAAAATCGGCTTTGATGCCGCTTTCAATGTTGCACGCGCTGTAGAGTGGACGACCCTGAAAACGCGCCCAAAATTCTCACACGGCGCGCAGGCGCAATTAAATGAAAACTTAGTGCTGCTCGGCACTTTTCATCCCAGCCAGCAGAACACTTTTACGGGCAAACTAACCGAACCAATGTTAGATGCCATTTTTGACCGAGCGAAGGAAATTTTGTCTTCTCCCTGAAATGACTGGAACTGTTTATCTTGTTGGAGCCGGGCCGGGCGATGCCGGGTTAATAACCGTCCGTGGACGTGACTTAGTAGCGCGGGCCGATGTTGTCATTTATGATCGCCTCGTGGGGGCAGAAATTCTCGATTGGTGCCGCGCTGATAGCGAGAAAATCTTTGTCGGCAAGGAAGCCGGGCGCCATTCGATGACGCAAGATGAGATTAACGCGTTAATCGTTGAGAAAGCGCTGCAAGGCAAAGAAGTTTGTCGCTTGAAAGGCGGCGACCCCTTTGTTTTTGGGCGCGGCGGCGAAGAAGCTTTGTTTTGCCTGCAACATAATGTGCCCTTTGAAATTGTGCCCGGTGTGACCAGCGCTATTGCGGCGCCCGCTTATGCTGGTATTCCGGTTACGCATCGGGGTGCGGCCACCAGTTTTGCGGTTGTAACCGGGCACACCAAAGATGACGATTCGCCGCCGGAAAACTTGCCGGTTGCTGACACTTTAATCTGTTTGATGGGCGTGCGTGCCTTGCCGAAGATTGTGGCTGCATTACTCGCGCGCGGCGAAAGCCCTGATAAGCCTGTCGCCTTAGTGCGCTGGGGCACAACCGAGAATCAACAAGTTGTGACAGGCACTTTATCAACCATTGAAGATGAAGTTGAAAGGGCGCAACTGAAGCCGCCAGCGTTAATTGTGATTGGCGATGTGGTCAATTTGCGCGAGCAGTTGGGATGGTTTGATAACCGCCCACTGTGGGGCCAAACCATTATCGTTACACGTGCTCGTGAGCAAGCTTCGAGTTTGGTTTCAGGCTTGCGTGAACGTGGTGCGCGCGTTATTCAATGTCCGACGATTCGCGTTGAAGATTACGAATACGACCTCTTTGAACACACGCTGCAATACTGCCATCTGTTCAATTGGGTTGTTTTTACCTCAGTTAATGGCGTCGAAAAATTCTGGGAAAAGGCAGACTGCGACGGGCGTTTATTTGTTAACACTCAAATTGCCGCTATCGGCCCGGCGACGGCTCAGGCATTAAAAAATCGCGGCTTAATCGCGGACTTTGTGCCGAAAAGCTCCATTTCAGAAAGTGTTGCTGAAGAACTTATAGGGCGCAGTCAGAAGGATGCTCATTTTCTGATTATCCGCGCTTTGGAAAGCCGCGAAGTCATTGAAAATAAATTGCGCGAAGCCGGGCGCGAAGTGGAGGTTCTGCCTGTTTACCAAACCGTGCCTGATAACTCGCAAGCCGTTTTAGCCAAAAGCGAAATTGAAGCCGGACGCGTGCAATGGATAACTTTCACTTCGTCTTCCACAGTGCAAAACTTCGTGGATGCTATTGGTGCTGAATTTATTGCCGCAAATCGCGACAAATTTCGCGTGGCCTGCATCGGGCCGATTACCGCGAAAACCGCAGAGCAACTAAATATCAGGCCCGATGCCATAGCCGAAAACGCCAGTGTAGAAGCGCTGGTAAAAGTAATGGTTGACTCTGTGAGATAAGATGGGACACATAACCTGGAAACAATCTTTCGGAAAGCACAAAATATGAAAACTCACATTCTGGGAATGGCAAAGTCAAGTTTGAGTCTTGAAGGAGCTAAATCGTCGAAGTTAGAACTCGATTTCTTTAAGTTGGCTTTTGCTGTTGCAGCACTTAGAGAAAATAATGAAGAAGCCTTTGGCTACCTTTTAGTGGTGTCGGAAGTTGCTAAGAAGCGAGCAGAATACTGGGTAAATAAATATAAGACTGGAGATAGGGTAAAGGTATTAATTGCTGTTCCATCCTCTGAACAACTTATAGATTTGACAGCAGAAAAAAGTAAGAACGCTAACGGAATTTATAATGGTGAAACCAGTTTTTCTGTTGCAAAGCTTGGGATGGAATTTGGAGAAGCTGCCCTTCGCAAGCAAATTGAAGCGCTTTATCCACATATTGCGATTAGAGATAAAAGTGAATATCCACAGTCAATCAACTGGGACTATTATGGGATTGTAGATATTCAGAATAAGGTTGGTTTTAGTGCGCCTTGACGTGGCTTTACTTGAACGTGGTTTAGTTTCATCGCGTGAATCGGCCAAGAAGTTAATTTTGTCCGGCGTGGTTTGTCGCAATGGGTTGGTTCTTCAAAAGCCCAACGCGCCTGTGGGCCAAAGTGATGTTCTGGAAGTTACGCAGCAGCCTCGCTATGTTTCGCGGGGCGGCTTGAAACTGGAAGCGGCCTTAGATTATTTTCAAATTGATCCAACGGGCAAAACGTGCCTTGATATTGGCGCCTCAACGGGCGGTTTTACGGATTGTTTGTTACAACACGGCGCGCGGCGCGTTTATGCCTTCGATTCGGGCAGCGCTCAATTAGTGGAGAAACTAAAAAACGATGAGCGTGTGGTTTCGCGGGAAAATTTCAACGTGCGCTATTTGCAGCCAGAGGATATTAGCGACGAGATTCTACTTGTCGTGATTGATGTGTCATTTATTTCGCTCACGTTGATTTTGCCATCTGTAGCGCGTGTTTTAGAAAAGGGCGATGTTATCGCCTTAATCAAGCCACAGTTTGAAGTGGGGCGCGAGAATGTAGGTAAGGGCGGCATCGTGCGCGATGAAAGACTTCGGCAAAACGCTGTTGAAAAAATCAAAAATTGCGCTTTGGAATCAGGCTTCGATTGGCGCGGTGTGATGGATTCGCCGATTGAAGGCGGCGACGGCAACCGCGAGTTTTTGTGCTGGTTGGAGAAATAATAACCCTAAGTTACTACCAACAAAGGGGTTGTCATTTCGAGCGTAGCTCAGCGAGGGACGAGCGTAGCGCAGTCGAGAAATCTTGCTTGAAACCAAATAGAAACGGCCAGATTCCTCGACTGTGTAACTCGCATAGGCTCGTTACTGCGCTCGGAATGACACTTTCCTCTATCAGTGGCAAATTGGGTTAATTATTAGCCCCGCGCGTGATGATCGCCTTTGCGCCAGTCGCTGCCGGAAGTGAAGCCGCCATCTATATACAGAATCTGGCCGGTTACAAAGTTAGAGGCGTTGGACGCCAGAAAAATTAAAGCGCCGCATAGTTCAATCGGTTCACCCCAGCGTCCGGCAGGTGTGCGATTGAGAACCCAGGCATTGCGTTCATCGGCACGCACTGGCTCGGTTAAAGCGGTGCGAATATAGCCCGGCGCAATGCCGTTCACTTGAATGTTATGATCGGCCCATTCGACCGCCATCAACTTCGTCAATTGGTTCATGCCGCCTTTCGCCGCCGAGTAGGGCACGACTGTGGGTAATCCCATGAATGAAGTGAGCGAAAGCGTAGTAATGATTTTTCCCTGACGGCGCGGCGCCATAACCTTAGCGCATTCGCGTGACATAAAAAAGGCGCCTTTGAGATTTACGTCAATGACGGCATCCCACTCTTCTTCGGAAATTTCCATAGCGGGAATACGCTTATTAATGCCGGCGTTGTTAACCAGAATATCAATCTGCCCAAACTCTTTAGCAACGCTTTGCACGCCCGCTTCTAATTCCTTGACGCTGCCCACGTCGGCCATAAGCGGCATGATTTTGCGTCCCGTAGCGTCTTGGATGCGCTGTGCCGCATCATCAATGGTGCTTTGTTCGCGCCCGAAAATGGCTAAGTCTGCGCCCGCGCCTGCTAAGGCAAATGCCATTGCTTCACCAATGCCGCGACTGGCGCCGGTGACAACAGCGATTTTGCCTTCGAGCGAAAACTGTTTAATGGTGTCTTGCGGCTGGTAATCCGGCATTGGCGTGGCCGGTTGATTGGTGGTGTGATTGGTCATGAATTTCACTTTATCAACAATTCGCCGCTGTTTGAAACCTTAACCGAATCGGCTATTAAATTGGGCGCTTGGAATTTGGCCGAGTTTTTCACTTCCAGAGTGCCGCCTGGTAAGTAAACCGCGCCTTGCAGTAGCGCTTTGACTGAGGCGCCAAAACTGGTGGTGCCCTTGTTGGCACGCACTTGCCAGAAAGCGATACCTTTAGTGTCTCCATCAACGGGTGCAGAGATTTCCGGCGAACTGGAGGCTTCCATTTGAAATTTACCTGTGCTAATCAGCGTAACGCCTTCGCCTCGCACCCGCGCTATGCTGTTCATATGCAAGTTGTTGATAACGTAGATTCCCGGCGCTAAAACAACTTTGGCTGTGCCACTGAGGATAATACCTTCATAAACTCCCGGTGCTAATTGCGTTTCGTCTCCTGCATTAAATCGAACTACGCCATGTGCCGGCCAGCCTTCTGTTTTGGGTTCAGCAACTTTAGCTAAAGGATCGGCAGTGTTTCGCCAGGGCAGGTTGTTTTTGGAAGTTGCTTTGGTGGCTGGCGCCATTTGCACGCCGCCAGCCAGAGCCACGCTGTCCACATTGATTTTGCCGCTGTTGCGCAGGCTAACCGCATTGCGATGCGAAGAAAACACTTGAAGCGTGCCGCTGGGTATGGATAGGAGAGCGCTGTTTTCGACAACAAGCGCCTCGGCCTTGGCCGGATTCAAAACCAACAGCGCATTGCCTTGCAAAACCGGCGGCTCGGCTCGTAGCTGGGCGCGGCCTATAAAAAAATTTGATGATAGAAGGTTGATAGCCAATAGTCCATGGAACACATAAATAAAAGCTCGCTTATTCATGGCAGGCTCTTCTTTTACCTTCGCGTGGGATTGTCATTTTATGACGACGTTTCATAAAGGCAAAAATCATGTTACAGAGCGCTCTGCAATTTGCCGAAAAGCCATTAAGAAATGATAGTGTTTATAGTTTCGAGCGAATGGTTATAATTGTTAAGAAGTTTAAGTTGCGGCGATGGGGACTAACAGCGTTTAATGGTAGGTTTTGCTACTAATTCAAGACGAGAAAGTCAAAAGAGGCCGCAAAACGAGTTGAAAAGAAAAGGAGCAAGACCGTGCATCGTAAAAATGCCTCTGCCTCTTCTACTGAGGCGTGCCAACGGCACATTCTTCCCCGCGTAAAGCGAATCAAAGGTTTTACGCTCATTGAACTGCTTGTCGTTATAGCCATAATAGCTCTTCTCGCTGCTATCCTCTTTCCCGCCTTCTCCAATGCGCGGGAAAATGCGCGCCGTTCAGCCTGCCTGAACAACCTGAAACAAATCGGCAATGCCCTGCTAATGTATGCGCAGGATTACGATGAAGGGCTTCCCGCGTGGACGACAGCCTATATTTACCAAACCGCCGCCACTGGCTGCACTGGCTGCACCGATACTGGTACGGACTATGGTTATGGCCCGCAAACTGCCGATATACCGACATCTTACTGGGACGCTAAAATTTTGCCGTATGTCAAAACGGGTAATCTTCCCGGCTCTGTATCAACAGGCATCCCAGTATCTGGTGGTGTGTGGCAATGTCCTAACTCCGAGAGACCCAGCAATCAGCGTAGCTATGGTTTGAGCATGGGAGCCATTTATGACATGACTCCTACTCATAACAGAACCTACATGTATCCAGTCATCAGCGAAATGGATTTTCCGGGCGAACTGATTTATTTAGGTGATGGTGGGTATGAGGGGCGACTTGGGAGGCCACAAGACCTTGTGGGTTATACGGATAAATTTATAACTCCACCCACTTATCGAAGTGTTACTGGTGGTTACCGGCGTGACGCGCCGTTTCGCCATCAGGAGGGAGGGAACTACCTGTTCTGTGACGGACACGCTAAATATATCAAGGCTACTCAGGTCTATCCTCATCCAAGGCCACCGGCTACAACTATCGGCGGTGCTTTACAAGCCCAGTATTGTGCAAGAGCCAAATACTTCTCCTACACAAGAGAGATACGTGACAGCAACTTTAATCTTATGAATGCTGCTACCAGGGCCTCGTGTAGAGTCGCTGCGCGTTGAGAATATAGAGGCTTCAGCTACAAAACTGATTTACAAAACTGATTATCAAGAAATAAAAGACCGCTCCATTTGATGAGCGGTCTTTTATTATTGCTTTCCTGCTTCCGCTTGCTCTTTTGCTATTTCCTGTTCTTTGGGAATATCACCAGGTGGTATCTTATTTTCACCGGGACGAGCCTCCACTTGTGCAGCCGGCTGACCAGGCGAGGCTGCGCCTGGAGGGGCTACGCCTGGAGAGGCTGCGCCTGGAGTGGTTGCGCCTGGAGTGGCTGCGCCTGGAGTGGCTGCGCCCGGAGCCGGGGCGCCCGACGCATCAGAAACCGGGGCATCGATGCTTTCTTCACTGCCGCCACACCCGACGATCATTGAAGAGGTAATCGTAGATACAACCAGAAGTTTCAAAACAATTTTTAATAAGGACATAGGCTCACCTCACACTAAGTAAGACAAAAATTAATTAAGAAAACAAACTTTTACTGCTATGGAAATTATCAACTTACATCCATATACAAGCAAGCACTAAGTGATGAGTATGAACTTGCTGTTAGTAGACAGCAAATAGTGAAAGATCAATAGCTTAGGATATTACCTGTTCATTAGTTGTCAAAAAAATTTGTAGCACATTAAATAAGAGTTATAATCACCGTGTCGTTTATAAATCGCTCTTATAGGTTTTATGTGCCAAACGATAAAATCCAGAGTTGGAGGGTTTACTATGGTTTCAGTAGTAAAGAGGTTTCGCTTGGCCAGAGTAGTAACAAGTATTGTTGCTACTGCGTTGATGCTGGGGTTCTTATTTGCCCCCTGTTCCTACAGCCGAATCGTCCGGTGACTGCTGGTGGATACGTGTTGACCGCACGGGAACTAATGATGGACAGACTAATGGCTTTCAGGCCCCATTTTATGGCCAAGAATTCGGGAATTGGCTAAATAGTGATGAATTCCCGGCTCCTGGCTGGGGGCGCGAAGCAAACGGCTTTAATAACACAGATGGCTATATGCCAATGTGGACAGACTTAGGTGTTATAACAGAACTTAGCGCAGCGGAAAACGGTATCGGAAGCACAAGTGGGCCAGCATTGTTAGCCATCAGCCTCGAATGGCGTGCTTACAATGGCGGCCCAGCAACCACGAATCCCCCGGCTACTGTCACCATCAGTATTGACTCCAGAGTGCAGGCTACACTACTCACAAATGGTGGGCACACCGATGAGGACTCTCATGCCGATTATTTGGCTGCCATCGCCAATCCTGTTACCAGTAGCTATACCTACTTGGATAATGGGTTCAACGATACAGTTGATATTCAAAACAACATGGGCCAATTGGACGTTATCAAAGAGGGAACGCACCAGGAGCAATTGACTGGTAACAATGGCACCGCGTCCTATGACTTGTATGTCGAAGGCCACTCTTGGGCTACCGGAACCATGGAAAATGGAATGAATCACAATTTGGAAGTTGATGTTGGCGTAACCATCGTGCCTTAATCGTGCCTTAAAGGCAACGAATAAAAAGAAAGCGGCTGAGAAACTTCTCAGCCGCTTTCTTTTTCGGAAACCTTCTTAATCGTGTCCAAGTGACTGATGTGAGATTTAGTTAGATAATATCCAAGTGGCAAAATCCGCCATACTTTGCTTCATGCCTTTTCCGATTCATCGCCCACGCCGCTTACGCGCGACGCCCACTTTGCGCCGCATGGTGCGCGAAACCACTTTAGAACCATCCGATCTCATTGCGCCCTTGTTTGTGCAGCACGGCAATGATGTTCGTCTGCCGATTGCTTCGATGCCGGGGCAATTTCGCTTATCGCCGGATACAGCCGCACAAGAAGCAAAAGAATTGTGGAATTGCGGCGTGCTATCGGTCATTTTATTTGGCATTCCCGACAGCAAAGATGAAATCGGCAGCGGCGCTTACAACGCGCAGGGGCCGGTGCCGCTTGCCATGCAAGCCATCAAAAACGCCGTGCCGGAAATGATCGTCATCACCGACACTTGCGCCTGTGAATATACCAGCCACGGCCATTGTGGCATCTTGCAGAATGGAACAGTTGCCAATGACCCGACTCTGGAAATTTTACAAAAAGCAGCAGTCTGTTATGCCCGTGCGGGCGCCGATATTATCGCGCCTTCAGATATGATGGATGGCCGCGTTGGTGCGATTCGGCAGACGTTGGATGAAAACAATTTTTCGGATGTGCCTATTATGAGCTACGCCGCGAAATTCGCCGGCGCCTTTTACGGCCCGTTTCGCGATGCCGCCGACAGCGCGCCCAGTTTTGGCGACCGTCGCAGCTATCAAATGGACATCGCCAACCGCCGCGAAGCTTTGCGCGAAATGCAACTGGATTATGAAGAAGGCGCCGACTTTTTAATGGTCAAGCCTGCCTTGTTTTGTCTGGATATTTTGCGCGAAGCGCGTGACCGATTCGATGTGCCGCTGTGTGCTTATAATGTGTCGAGCGAGTATTCGATGATCAAAGCGGCAGGGCAGATGGGCTGGATTAGCGAAGCACAATTGATTGAAGAAACGCTGCTTTCCATCAAACGCGCCGGGGCGGATTTAATCATTACCTATCACGCTAAAGAGTGGGCGGAAAAGCAGTAGGCAGACGGCAGGAGGCAGGAACAAAAGTGAAACGCGGCAGGAGAATTATTTCTCCGCCGCGTTTGAGTTTCAATCTCTGCCTCCCGCCGTCTGCCTACTGCTTTCATCCTTCAGGATACTTCCACGGCGCGCGATAGGGGCGGCTCAGGAGCCTATTTGCTTCTTTGTCGCCAACAATCAACTCTTTTTGCCCATCCCAATTTACGCTGCGGCCTATTTTGCCCGAAAGCATTCCCAAAAGCGCCATTGTCGTTGAGCGATGGCCGCTTTCTATGTTGGAAATGGGCTTTGAGCCGCTATCAATCGCTTTCAAAAAGTCGACCCATAACTCCTTGATGTTTTGCTCGTCCGGCTTGTTGAGCTTTGCATCTTCATGAATAATTGGGTCGCGTCCGTTGGATGGATAAAATGTCCAGCCATCAAGCCAGCCCAGGTGCAAAGTGCCGCGTGTGCCGTAGAAATAGCAGCCGATGTTATGCTTTTCGGCTTTGTTATCGGCGTAAAGACGATGCTCCCAGGTGGCGGTGAAATTTTCAAATTCGTAAGTCGCGATTTGGGTATCGGGAATATCGGTATGGTCGGTGCGAATCTGCCGCGACATCGTAGAAAACACACGGCGTGGCGCGACTTCGCCCGTCGTCTGTCCACTCCACCACAAAATTTGATCGAGCCAGTGAATACCCCAGTCGCCCAGTTGTCCGTTGGAAAAATTCAAATAATTGCGCCAGCCGCGTTGATGAATGCCCTGATAATAAGGCATTAGCTGAGCCGGGCCACAATATAAGTTCCAATCCAAGCCGGCGGGCGGCTCAACTGGATTTTGCTTTTGGCCCGGCCCGCCACCGTAATGCACGAAAGAGCGCACCAGACCGATTTCGCCGGCTTTGCCTTCTCGCAAGAACTGCTGCGCCGAAATGTTATGCGCTGAAGCGCGACGGTGCGTGCCAATTTGAACCACGCGCCCATTTTCGCGTGCCGCGTTGACAATGGCCTTGCCTTCGTTAATGGTGTGAGAAATTGGCTTTTCCAGATAAACGTGCGCGCCTGCTTTTAAAGCGGCAATGGCGTTGAGCGCGTGCCAGTGATCGGGCGTGGCAACAATGACGATGCCCGGTTTTTCCACAGCCAGCATTTCGCGGAAATCTTTGTAAGTTTTCGGTTTATTGCCCGACAGCTTTTCAACTTCGGCAGCATTCGTGGACAACAAGTTGGTGTCGGCATCGCATAAAGCGACAACCGGGCCGCGCCCTGCTGCTATAGCTTCGCGCAAAATGTTCATGCCCCACCAGCCGGAGCCGATGAGAGCAATCTTAAATTTCGCTTCGCCCTGAGCGTGCGCAAACTGTATCTTTGAAAAGGCAGCACTGGCTGCGCCGGTTGCTACGGCGCTTTGAATAAAAGTTCTACGGTTCATGATGATCCTATGCTTTTTAGAATGTCTTCCAGTTTGACAACATCAGCAGCTTTTGCGGGTTTCAACGTATTTTTATAACCAAAAGGGCGACTCACAAACTCTTCCATCATTTTTTCAACGCCGCCTATGGCAATCCATTCATCTTCTCGAACGGTAAATTCTTCGTCTACTGTTTCAATTTCTCCGGCGGCAACATAAACCAGATTGGTTAAATGCACAAACGCTTTGGATTCTTGCAGGGTCGTTGGTGGACGCGAGGCAACACCACATAGATAATCGAAATACGCCGTAAAATTGCGGGCTAACAAATCGCTACGATCTGCTTCTCCCTTTTCGATGCTCTCATCACGTCCATCGCGCCATTCGATTTTCCACTCACTCCCAGCCACATAAGTGATTAGTGCCTTTTCGCAAATTACTTCTTCTCGATGATATTGCGGCGGCTTACTGGCGTGAGTCGCGGCTATGCGAAATTGAACTCCGTTTTCAAAAACGCCGCGCGTGAGAACCGTGTCGTAGTTTTCTATGTCATGAGCACGATAGAGCGCGGCTTCGATTTCGGCTACGCTGGCCCAGTCGAAAAGCTCGCGTGTCCCGGCCCAGAAAAGCAGGTTATGAATATAATGCGCCATGGCGTTGCCGATGCACGAATCCAGCACAAGGCGGTCATTAAGACCGAGTTTTCCGGCCCAGGGCGCGCGGGTAAAGTAACTTTTCGGGCGCGGCCAGTGGCCGAGAAAGGAAACGCGGAGCAGTTTGCCGAACTCACCGGCGAGAACGCGCTGTTTCAAATTTTGGCGGGCTGTTTCAACAATGAAATTGAAGCCGACATTGGTAGCGAAGCGTGCCGCTTTTTCAACTTCCAGCATTTCATCCAACTCGCGCCAGAACAAGGTCGGTGGTTTTTCCAGATAACAGGCAATGCCGCGCTCAACTGCTGCTTTATGAATCGGTGCGTGTAAGGGAAGAGGCGCCGGGACGGTTAAAACATCCACTTCGCCAGCCAGAAGATTCAACATTGCCTGCCAGTCACCGAAAACGCGCACGCCACGCTCTTTAAAGCGCCACTCATTTCGTTCCTTGAGGAAACTGTTCGGAAACGGATCGCAGGCGCCAACCACGCGGCAAATACCGGCGTTTTCCAAAGCAAGTAACGCCCGATGATGGCTGGCTGCGAAACCGCCTAAGCCGGTTATTGCGACACGCAAGGGAAAAGAAAGAGGCATGGTAGAAGGTTAACCACGTAGAAATTAAGCGTTTTGTCATTCAGAGCGGGCGCCCGCTCGGAATGACAAGGCTATTCTGCCCGCAACATTGCTTTGCTTTACTCTGTCAAAAGGCAGGTTGCTTATCGGCAGTTTCCCCTTTATGAATCCCTCAGACTATAATTCAAAAGCGCGTTTTTCGCGGCGACGCTTTTTGCAGGGCGCGGCGGCATCAAGTGTTTTATGGCCAACGATTCTGCGCCATCACACCGCCTTCGCGCAGGGTAACGAGAAACCATCAAACCGCATTGCCATTGGTTGCATCGGCATCGGGCGGCAAGGCGGCGGGCATTTAGGCGCATTAATTTCGCGCAAAGACGTGCAGGTAGTCGGCTTGTGTGATGTAGATTCCAGGCATCTATCGGATGCCAAAGCCCGCGTTGAAAAGGCGTATGAATCGGAAGGCGTTTATACAACAGGCGAGTTTCGCGAGTTGGCAGCGCGGCCCGACATAGACGCCGTGATGGTTGGCACACCCGATCACTGGCACGTCCTGGCATCCTTAGCCTGCGTTCGTAACGGCAAAGATGTATACGTTGAAAAACCCTTATCTCTGACCATTGCCGAAGGCCGCATTTTGTCCGATGAAACGGCGCGTTATGGCCGCGTTTTGCAGGTGGGCAGCCAGCAGCGCTCATCCTTTCAATTTCGCCGCGCCTGCGAACTGGTGCGCAATGGGCGCATCGGAAAAATTAAAACGGTGCGTGTTGGCCTGCCTTCGGGTCGTGCCATGAACCCGGTGGCGGCGCAGCCCATTCCGCCCGAACTGGATTACGATATGTGGCTTGGCCCGGCACCTTATAAGCCGTATTTTCCCGAACGTGTGCATTATCATTTTCGCT
Source organism: Abditibacteriaceae bacterium (assembly GCA_036399215.1). Taxonomy (GTDB): domain Bacteria; phylum Armatimonadota; class Abditibacteriia; order Abditibacteriales; family Abditibacteriaceae; genus DASWNL01. The sequence continues at coordinate 6,802 of DASWNL010000185.1, read as the reverse complement.
GGATTCTCGATTATTCCGGCGGGCAGACCACCAACTTTGGCGCGCATGATCTGGATATTGTGCAATGGGGCTTAAACCGCGACGATAGCGGCCCGGTTGAAGTGGAAGGTCAGGGCGAATTTGCGCCGGATGGCCCTTATACCACGCCGGTTAAAGTCAACTTTCGCGCCAAATATCAGGATGGCGTCGAAGTTTTGGTTGAAACCGGCCCCAGTGGCGTGCGCTTTGAAGGCGAAGGCGGCTGGATTTCAGTTAATCGCAGCGGTTGGCAAACCGAACCGGCAACGCTCAAAAGCAGTGTGCTTGGCGCGGATGAAATTCATCTTTATGAAAGCCGCGATCACTGGGGCAATTTCCTGGATTGTGTTCGCACACGGCAGCAGCCTATTTGCACGGCGGAAATCGGCCACCGCACTGCGACGTTTTGCCATTTAGCAAATATCGCCATGCTGCTCAATCGCAAAGTGCAGTGGAATCCACAAACCGAACAAGTTGTCGGCGATGATGAAGCCGCACGCCTGACCGCCCGCGCCATGCGCGCACCGTGGACGTTATGAAGAATGAAGGCGGACGGATGAAAATATTTTTAACGGTGGCTTTACTGGTCGCGTCAATTTCGGCAATCGCCCAACCCGTAAAAAATGCTTTTGATGAAGACCCCGGCAAAGTTAAAGCAGTGCCGGTTTTGACGCTTGATGAAGCCTGGCAGAAGTTGCCGACCTATAAATTTGGCGATAGTCTGGCGCCACTGAAAACCATCGACAAAGCCGTGGCGGCAACGCCGAAAACACCTGGTGAGCGCAATGCGTTAGCCGCAAAACTGGGCGCGGTTTTGGAAAACAAAAATTCCACCAAAGACGCCAAAAAATTCGCCTGCCGCCAGTTAGCGATTGTCGGCGATACCTCGCAAGTTCCAACTTTAAATGCACTGCTGCTAAGCGGTGATGAAGACCTCGCGTTTTTTGCACGCTATGCACTGGAACGCATTCCTGATGCTGCCGCCTCGCAAGTCTTACGCGAGGCTTTAACCAAAACCAAAGGCGCTACTTTAGCCGGCGTTATTGATTCCCTCGGTGTGCGGCGCGATGCGACCAGCGTGCATATGATTTTTAAAGCGATGCAGGATGCGGATGATACAGTCGTGCGTTCCGGGTTGAAAGCGTTGGGTAATATCGGCGGTGCCGCGTCTTTGGAAGTATTAGGCCAAATGGGGTTTGCTGATAATTCGCCGCTTTTACCAGTTGCACAGGCTGCCACATTGCGCGTCGCTGATGATTTACTGCAAGACAATCCAACGCAATCTGCCCCAGTTTACAGAGCCATTTTAGCTGCAAAACCCACAGGTGCGGTGCATGTGGCAGCCTGGCGCGGTGTTGTGAAAACCAGTGGCGAAGGTGCTGCTCCATTAGTTATTGAAGCGTTAAAAAGTAACGACCGCTTGATGCAATCTGCCGCCGCTGGAGTCATTCCTGAATTGCCTAAGGGTGCTTTTACCAGTGTGGCGAATGCTGTTTCCACTTTGCCCAATGCCTCGCAAGTTTTAGCTTTAAACGCGATGTCGAATTTCGGCGTGCCCGTTGTGCGCGAAGCGGCGTTAACGGCTTTAAAAAGCAACGATGAAAACGTGCGTGTCGCGGCTTTGGGCGTTTTGGCTCAGTCGGGCGATGCTTCCACGATTGGCGTTTTAGCCAAAGCTGCCGCTGAAAGCTCGCTGCGTGAAAAGCCTGTAGCGCAAAATGCCTTAGAGCGATTGCGCGGCGAGACAACAGATGCGGCACTTATCGCGCAACTGGAGAAGGCATCGCCCAACGAGCGCGCCGTTTTGGCAAGAGCGTTGGGAGTGCGCCACGCCCCAAACGCCACTCCGGTTTTGTTGAAAGCTGCCGGCGATGTAGAAGCCAATGTGCGTCTTGCGGCGCTCGAAGCCTTAGCGCAAACCGCGCAGCCTAACGATGTGCCGGCGTTGCTCGATTTACAAGCCAAAGCCTTAAACGCTGAGAAACGCGAACTATCTGCGTTGGAGAAAACGATGGTCGCCGCAGTGCTAAACGGTTCGGACAAAGAAGCGGCCTTAAACAGTGTTTTAATTGTCGCCAAAGATGCCGCGCCACAACGCAAAGCCTCGCTGCTACGTGTGGTGGGCGGGGTTAGTGGCGCTAAAGCCAACACAGCTTTGATTGAAGCGGCCAAAGAAACCGACGAAACCATCCGCGATGCTGCTGTTCGGGCGCTTTCAATTTCAACCGACCAAAGCGCCGCTCCCGCGTTGTTGGAATTGGCGCAAAAGGGGCAAAACGTCACACATAAAGCTCTGGCCTTGAACGGTTATGTGCGTTTGGCCGATGACAAAACTTTAAAAAATTCTGACCGCTTAAAAATGTATGAAGCCGCTTTGCGCGTGGCGCCCGAAAACGAGAAAAAACGGGTCTTCAGCGGGCTTAGCGGCATCGCGCATATAGACGCGTTAAAATTAGTGGCGCCCTTTCTGGAAAACGAAGCGTTGCGCGAAGAAGCCGCTGTTGCCGTCAATGTTATTTCGACAAAAATGCTAAGTGGCAAAGTGGGCGATAAAGATCAGGAACTGCTGCGTGGCGCTTTGAAAAAGCTAATCGAACTTTCAAAAAACGAGGCGCAGCGCAAGCAGGCTACAGAGAACTTAAAAAAGTTAGGATGAGTTACAACCCTATCTCCGGCCCTTCCCCTTGAAACAACAAAGGGGAAGGGAGAACAAAGTCTTACGCTCCGAATGATTTATAAAGTATTTGGGGCAGAAGGGCTAAGTCACCCTTCCCCTTTGTTGTTTCAAGGGGAAGGGCGGGGATGGGGTTAAAAGGATAAATCTTCATGAACAACAAAACATTTGTCATCAGCGGCGCTTTGCTGGCCGCGTTGTGGGGAACAACGCCGAACGCTTCGGCAGCCATCAAACCGGAAGACCTGGCCAAAGTGCAGGCGGCCTTGCCCGACAAAGCGCCGGTTGCGCCCGCTCAGGCCCGTAAGCTTTTAATCTACACGCGCTCCAACGGCTTTGTGCATTCTTCCATTGATTTGGGCGCCGAAGCTTTACGCTTGATGGGCGAAAAGAGTGGCGCTTACACGGCAACGATTAGCGACGATCCAAAATCATTCGAGCCGGAAAACCTCAAAAATTACGATGCCGTCGCGTTTGTGTCAACTACGGGTGATGCCTTCCGGCCTGCCGGATTCGACAAGCTAAATGCCGACGAAAAAAAGGCGGCTACAGCGAACGAAGAGCGCTATAAAGCGGCGCTGCTGGAGTTCGTCAAAGGTGGCAAAGGCTGGATGGGTATTCACGCCGCGACCGATTCTTACTACGGTTGGCAGGACTACGGCAAAATGACCGGCGGTTATTTTGACGGCCATCCCTGGCACGAAAAAGTCGGCATTGATAATCAAGACCCAAATAACCCGCTGAATGCCATGTTCAACGGGCAGGATTTTGAAATCACCGATGAGATTTACCAGTTCAAGGATTACAACCGCAACAACCAGCGTGTCTTAACAGCGTTGGATTTGGCCAAGACTAACCTCAACAAAGGCGGCGTCAAGCGCATGGATGGCGACTTTGCCGTTAGTTGGGCCAAAAACCTGGAAAAAGGCCGCGTCTTTTACTGTTCATTGGGCCATCGCGAAGAAATCTACTGGAATCCGGTCGTCATGAAGCATTATCTGGCGGGTTTGCAGTTTGCGATGGGCGATTTGAAAGCCGATACTGCGCCGCTGCCTTTGCCCGAAGCTACCACCAAACTGATGCGTGCCTGGATTGAAACGCCGATTGCCCCGGAGAATGTGAATGATGCGTTACATGGCGTTTATGTCGGCAACTTTTTGCCGTCGCCCCAGGCGGCTGTTGCACCTAAAGCCGTGACGGCCAATGTTCTGGCGCAGGGCGGCAACGGTAACAACGATTATTTAATTACGCTTCAAGTGCCCGAAGGCGACGGCACCAAGCGTGTTGAGATTCCCTCTAAAAAAGAAGGCGACAAATTAACCATTGCCGCTAACGCGGGCGGGGCCGATTGGAAAGGCGGATTGGAAGGCGGCAACTTGAAATTATCGGGTGTTGGAGAATGGACTCTGGCGCGCGATGCCAAAGCTTCGGCCACTGCCGGATTGAAGCCACCAGCCAACGCCGTTGTGCTTTTGCCTTACGCCGAAGGCCAGGCTCCAAAGTTGGACGAGTGGCAAAACCAGAACTGGCGGCGTGTTAATGACGGCTCGATGATGGTCAATGCCGGTGACCAGCGCACCAGGCGTGAATTTGGCGACATTCGTTTGCATTTGGAGTTCCAGACGCCTTATATGCCCGGTTCGCGCGGCCAGGGACGTGGTAACAGCGGCGTTTATTTGCAAGACCGCTATGAAGTGCAGGTTCTCGATTCATTCGGCCTGCTGCCCAAAGATAACGAAGTCGGCGGCATCTATCAGATTGCCGTGCCCAAGATTAATGCGGGGTTGCCTCCCGGCACCTGGCAAACCTACGACATGGCCTTTCGCGCGGCGCGTTTCAATGCTGACGGCAGCGTAAAAAGCCCGCCGACGATTACCATTTATCTCAATGGTCAATTGATTCACGATAACGTGGTCATTCCGCGCACGACCGGTGGCGCGGCAGGTAACACGCATGTGGCCAAAGGTTCGCTGCGCTTGCAAGATCACGGTGACCGCGTGCGCTACCGCAACATCTGGGTAGTTGAAGAAAAGTTTGCTGATGAAGGGCCGTTGCCCAATCCGCTGGAACTGAACAAGGGTTAAATGAAAAGCAAACACAAATTATTCGGCTTATTCGGAGTGGGCGTTGTCAGTGCGGTTTGGAGTTTTTCATCTCTATGCAATGCTCAAACTTTGCCACTGGATGAGGAAGGCTTCCGTCCGTTATTTACCAGTAAGGGCATGGCCGCCTGGGGCTGGAACAAAAAAGGCCCGAAAATCGAAAACGGCGAAATGCTGTTGGGGCAGGGCAGTGGCGATATTTGGACAACCGAAGAGTTCGGCGATTTTATTCTGGATTTGGAATTCAAAACCAGCCCCGGCTCCAATAGCGGCGTGTTTATCCGCAATCCCAAGCCCGGCGATTGGTATGGCGGCATTGAAATTCAGGTGCTTGATTCATTCGGCAACCAAAATCCGGGCAAGCACGATGTCGCTTCGGTTTACGATGTCTTAGCGCCCTCAAAAAATACTGTTAAGGCGCCCGGCGAGTGGAATCGCATGACCATTACCTGCAAGGGGCCATCTCTAAAAGTGGCGCTGAACGGCGAGCAGGTTATTGACATGAATTTGGATTTATGGACTGAAGCGGGCAAAAACCCCGACGGTTCGGCCAACAAATTCAAGACGGCTTATAAGGACATGCCACGCAAAGGCGTGATAGAACTGCAAGATCACGGGCAGGACATAACCTTTCGTAACGTGCGCATCAAAGAATTGAAAGACTAATTCGCAATTCGTGGTGATGATGCAGGGTAATTTATCGCAACGCACGGCGCGCTGAATTTGTCATACTACGCCTGCCATTTCAAAGAAAAGCAATGTTTTTGTTGCGAGTCACAGGAGATTTCTGATGGAAGTGAACGAGTTTCAAAACGAAGAAACCATTAATAATGAAGATTCATCGCGTCTGATTTTGCCAGCGCGTTTGAATGATGAAAACAGCGTCAACCGGCGCGGTTTTATTAAAACAATTTCAGTGGCCGGCGCTGGTTTGGCCCTGGGCGATGCTGCCATCGCGCAAACCAAAGCAAAGGCTCCCGCTAAAGCGCCGACCAAAGTCGCGCCCAAACCGGCTGTCAAAACACCGGCCAAGCCCAAAAATCCCGAACTCAAGGTGGCTTTTATTGGCCCCGGCGTGCAGGGACGCAACCTTTTAACGCAGTGCCTGCGTATTGAAGGCGTTCGCTTTGTGGCGGTTTGTGACATCTGGGATTACAGCCGCACTTATGCGGCTAACATCCTTAAGAAATTCGGGCAGCCGGTCAAGTCATACAGTGATTACCGCGAAATGCTGGCGCAGGAAAAAGACCTGGATGCCGTTCTTATCGCCACGCCGGATTGGGTTCACGCTGAGCAGACTATTGCTTGCCTGGAAGCCGGGCTGCACGTTTACTGCGAAAAAGAGATGTCGAATAGTATCGAAAGTGCGCGCCAGATGGTCTTGGCGCAACGCAAGTCCGGCAAGTTGTTGCAAATCGGCCATCAGCGCCGCTCCAATCCGCGCTACTGGAAAGTGAACTCCTTGATTCACAAGGACAAACTGGCCGGCGACTTGACGCACGTTTTCGGGCAGTGGAACCGTTCGCGCAAGCTCGATTTGGGCTGGCCAAGCGACGCCGTAATAAACGATGCCGACCTGAAAAAGTATGGCTATGACACCATGCAGCGCTTTCGCAACTGGCGCTGGTATCGCCAATTCTCCGGCGGCCCGATTGCCGACTTAGGTTCGCATCAGGTGGACATTTTCAACTGGTTCTTAGGCGGCGGCCCGGTTTCGGTGCAAGCCACGGGCGGCGCCGATAACTACAAAGATACCGAGTGGTATGACAATATGTTGACCTTGTGGGATTACAACACTCCCAGTGGCCCGGTGCGCGGCTTTTATCAGGTGCTGAACACTTCCAGTTACGGTGGCTATTACGAAGTCTTCATGGGCAAGGACGCCGCCATTGAAATTTCGGAAAACATCAATAAGGGCGCCATTTACCGCGAACCCGAAGCCAAGCCGCGCAAGTGGGAAAATGAAGCCAAGAAGATCGAAAAAGAAGGCGAAATCGGCATTTTATTG
>DASWNL010000184.1:0-12130 GCA_036399215.1 Abditibacteriaceae bacterium | reverse complement strand
CGCTCATTACCCCTGTGAATATAACGACAAATCGGGACGGCAAAACATCGTTTTCACGCAACCCATCGCGCCGCAGGACGGCAATTTTCAACTTCCTACCGCGCCTGGCTTGGGCCTGGAAATCAATGGCGAAGAATTAAGCCATCGGATGAGAATTTGGAATTAATTTTGAAAGATCAATAAAACCATGAGACTTCGATTTATCCTTGCTTTGTTGTGCGGCACATATTTGTGCCTCGCTTCTTTTGGTTGCCGTCGCTCAACTGAGGAAACTCAGTCGCAAACTGCATCAACAAATGGCGCTAAGAAATCATCGCAAAACGCTAAAGGCAAGCCCGACAAAAAGAGCGTAGCGCCAGTAAAAGTAGCAGGCTCGAAAACCAAAACCAAAGAAAACGGTAGGAAAACCGAGAAGGCTTCGCTGCAAGATTTTCCAAAAGATTTACCGCTTTATCCCGGTGCAAAAGTTTTAGGTGTCGGCACATCGGATAAGGGTGTCGTCGTCGGTTTGGAAAGCAAAGACGCGCCGCAAAAGGTGATGGATTTCTACCAATACAAACTCAACGCGCAAGGTTGGACGGGCAAATCTGCAACGACAACCAAACAAGGCGGGATTTTGGAAGCCGAGAAAAAACCGCGCCGCTGCATCGTAACGGTTGGATTCAAACGGAAAACCAAAGTGACGGCTTTTTCTCTGGCTGTTCTCAACAAGTAACCCATGAAACTATTGCTTTTGGGCCTCGCTTTCATGCCTGCCTTGGCTTCTTCTGCCGCGCTTCCACAGGAGGCGCCACAAACCTCGTGGAAATTCGACTTTGGCCCGCGCGATACGCCAGGTTACATTTCGGTTATGCCGAATACCTCATATAACGCAACGCGCGGTTATGGTTTTGAAGAAGGCGGCAATGTTCATATACGCGAAAGTAACTGGGGGCCGGATGAACCGAATACTTTGCTGCGCGATTATGCGACCAGCGAAAAACCGTTTTTGTTTTCCGTGGCGCTTCCAGAAGGCAATTACAAAGTCAGTGTTTCGCTGGGTAGCGCCAATGAAATATCGAACACAACCGTTAAAGCCGAAGCGCGCCGCTTGATGTTGCAAGATGTTTCGACCAGAGCCGGCGAGTGGAAAACGCGCAGCTTTCTGGTTAATGTGCGCACACCGAGGATTGAAGATAGTAGCGCAGTAGCCATCAACAAGCGCGAATACGGCGCCTTGAACTGGGATGATAAATTAACGCTTGAATTTAATAGCTCGTTTAATGGTGCCCGGCCCTCCATATGCGCCCTGGAAATCAAAAAAGTCGAAGATACGACAACGGTTTATATCGCGGGCGACTCAACAGTGACCGACCAGACACAAGAGCCATTTGCGGCTTGGGGCCAGATGCTGCCGCGCTTTTTTAGCGAAGCAGTGGCTGTTGCCAATCATGCCGAATCGGGGCGCGCGCTCTATTCTTTCAAAGGGGAAAGACGCCTCGAAAAAATTCTCAGCACCATCAAACCAGGTGATTATTTGTTCGTGCAGTTTGGTCATAACGATCAAAAAGATAAATCGCCAGGCAGCGGGCCGTTTACGACTTATAAAGAAAATCTCAAATTCTATATTGCTCAAACTCGTGCTAAGGGCGCGCATCCCGTTATCATCACACCAATGGAACGGCGCCGCTGGGATGGCAATAAGCCTTTACAAACTCTGAGTGATTTCGCCGAAGCCGCCCGCCAGACTGCTAAGGAAGAAAATGTGCCTTTAATAGATTTGCACGCGATGAGCCTGCAATTCTATGCGGCTCTTGGCCCCGAAAAATCGTTGAAGGCGTTCGTGCATTATCCCGCAGGCACCTTTCCGGGGCAAAATGAAGCACTCAAAGATGACACACATTTTAGCGCTTACGGCGGCTATGAGTTGGCGCGTTGTGTCGTGGAAAGCATTAAAACCAACGTGCCGCAACTGGCAAAATTTTTAGCTAATGATGTAGCGCCATTTGATCCCTCGCAGCCGGATGATATAACCAAATGGCATCTGCCGCTTAGCCCCTTACGAGTTACCCGGACACCTGAAGGAAGTTGAAAACACAATGCAATTAACAGCATGAAATTAAAACTTCTCGTGTGCTCCATGATGACAACCATGCTTTCTCCCCTTGCTACTCAAGCGGCTTCGTTTCCTGTTGCAATGAGCATTGACGTTACACAAACCAAAGGACAATGGAAACCAATTTATCGCTTCTTTGGTGCTGATGAGCCGAATTATGTGACCATGAAAAATGGTCGCAAGTTATTAGGCGAATTGGGCAGGTTGGGGCAGCCGCAAGTCTATTTTCGCGCGCATAACCTCTTAACTACCGGCGATGGCACGCCCGCTTTAAAATGGGGCAGCACTAACGCTTATACCGAAGATGTAGAGGGTAAGCCAATCTACGACTGGACAATTGTAGACGGCATCTTTGATGCTTATTTGGCTAATGGCATCAAGCCTTATGTGCAAATTGGCTTTATGCCCAAAGCGCTTTCGATAAAGCCGGAGCCGTATCAGCATAAGTGGACACCTTTAGCTAAATATGACGAGATTTATACTGGCTGGGCCTATCCTCCCAAAGATTACGACAAGTGGCGCGAATTGGTCTATCAATGGGCTAAACACTGCGTCGAAAGGTATGGGCGTGCCGAGGTAGAAAGCTGGTATTGGCAGACCTGGAATGAAGCTAACATCGGCTACTGGCGCGGCACAGCGGACGAGTTTCGCAAGTTGCACGATTACGCCATTGATGGCGTGCGCCGCGCTTTGCCAACAGCGCGTGTAGGCGGCCCCGATTGGGCCGGTAGTGGCGGCAAACTACAACGCGAATTTATAGAGCATTGCCTGCGCGGCAAGAACTACGCAACGGGACAGACCGGCACGCCGCTCGATTTCATTTCGTTTCATGCCAAAGGCGCGCCGCAATTCATAGAAGGTCACGTCCGCATGGGCATCGCCGCGCAACTTCGCACTATTGATGATGGCTTCAAAATCGTGGCGTCGTTTCCTGAAACCAAACAGTTGCCGATTGTAATTGGCGAAAGTGACCCGGAAGGCTGCGCTGCCTGTCAGGGGCCGCAACTGGCTTATCGCAACGGCACCATGTATTCCAGTTATACCGCCGCCAGCTTCGCGCGCAAAATTGAGTTGGCCGAGCGGCATGGCGTAAACTTGGAAGGCGCTTTGACCTGGGCTTTTGAATTTGAAAATCAACCGTATTTCGCGGGCTTTCGTGCTTTAGCCAGCAATGGCATTGACTTGCCGGTTCTTAATGTTTTTCGTATGTTCGGCAAGATGAGTGGGCAGCAATTGAAGGTGCAAAGCTCAGCGCAAACTGGTCTGGATGATATTTTGAAAAACGGCGTGCGCCAGGCGCCGGATGTAGCAGCGATTGCTGCATTAGATCTAAATCAACTCGCCGTTTTAGCGTGGCATTATCACGATGATGACTTGCCCGGCGATGATGCTGATATTGAATTGAAAATCAATAACTTGCCGAAGAACGGCACAGCGCGCTTAAGCCGTTTTGTAATTGACCGGGCGCACAGCAATTCGTTTAGTGCCTGGCAGCAAATGGGTTCACCACAAAACCCGACAGCCGAACAAATTGCGCAACTGGAAAAGACCGGGCAACTCGCCGAATTGCCATTGCAAACGATTCAAATTGAAAATAAGCAAGCCGTATTGAAATGGACTTTACCGCGCCAGGCGGTTTTGCTTCTGGTGCTGGAATTTTAAATTATGAAACTCAAAAAACAATTTGCCAATGGGCTATTAGCTCTTGCCCTCGCGCAAAGCGCATGGGCACAAAACGCACAGATTAACATTGATGTCAACAAGCCGGGTGCTAAGGTCAGCCCAACCATGCACGGCCTCTTTTTCGAAGACATCAACTACGGTGCCGATGGGGGGCTTTACGCCGAGTTGGTGCAAAACCGCTCCTTTGAACATGGCGAACGCTTGTATGCCTGGTCGAATGTCAATCGAGGCGGGCAGGGCACTATGGCAATCGCGGATGAAGCGCCGCTAAACGTCAAGAATCCGCATTTTGTGCGCTTACAAATCGCTAATACTGGTCAAGGTTTTGGTATTGCAAACATTGGTTGGAACGGCATCCCTGTTCAATCCGGCCAGAAGTTTTGGTTTTCAATTTTTGCACGAGGTGCTAATTACAACGGTGGCCTGCGCGCGATTTTAGAAGATGAAAACGGCGCAAATTTAGGCGAAGTCAAAGCCAGCAAAATCAGTGGGCAGTGGCATCGCTATGAAGGTGTTATCACCGCTAAAAGTGCAACGCCGAAAGCGCGCTTGGTAGTTTTGGCCGATGGCGCGGGACAAGTGGACTTGGACATGGTTTCGCTGTTTCCCGAAACTACCTACAACAAAAGGCGCAACGGCTTGCGCGCCGATTTGGTGCAAAAGTTAGCGGACATGAAGCCGGGTTTTATGCGCTTTCCTGGCGGCTGCATTGTTGAAGGCAAAACGCTGAGCAATGCGTATCGCTGGAAAGATACAATTGGCGATGTGGCAACGCGCCCGCAGAACTGGAATCGCTGGCAAGATGCCGTAGAGCCTAACGCACCGCAGTATTACCAGACCTATGGATTGGGCTTCTTTGAGTATTTTCAATTATGCGAAGACATCGGCGCCGAACCGGTTCCGGTTCTCAACTGTGGTATGGCCTGCCAGTTCCAGAGCAAGGAAGTGGTGCCGATTGCTGAACTCGAACCTTTCGTGCAAGATGCTCTCGATTTAATCGAGTTCGCCAATGGCCCTGTTACCAGCAAGTGGGGTAAAGTGCGCGCTGAAATGGGCCATCCCGCGCCATTCAACATGAAATATCTCGGCATCGGCAATGAGCAGTGGCGCGAGCCATATTTCGAGCGCTATCCGATTTTTTACAAAGCCATCAAGGCGCGTTATCCCAATATGAATCTCATCACCACAGCCGGGCCAGGCGTGGATGATGACCACTGGCGCTTTGCCTGGGAGCAGTTCAAAGCCGGCACCCCGGCGGAGATTGTGGATGAGCATTATTATCGCTCGCCATCATGGATGTTAACCAATGATCGTCGCTATGATAATTACGACCGTAACGGCCCCAAAGTCTTCGCGGGTGAATTTGCGGCGCATGGCAACGGCAAACGCAATAACCTCGAAGCTGCAATCAGCGAGGCGGCTTTTATGACCGGCCTGTTGCGTAATGCCGAAGTGGTCACAATGGCTTCTTACGCCCCCCTTCTGGCGAAGGTCGGCTACACCCAATGGACGCCGGATTTAATCTGGTTTGATAATGAGAAGAGTTACGGCTCACCTTCTTACTATGTGCAGCAAATGTATGGTGCCAACCGGCCCGATCACGTTTTGCCATTGCAATTGGAAGCGGCTTCTCATACACCGAAATTCACCGGCGGCATCGGCGTTGGCACATGGAACACACAGGCCGAATTTAAAGACATCGAAGTTTCTAAAAACGGCCAAACCATCTGGCGTGGCGATTTAAATGATCTGTCTAAGTGGGAAAAACGCAATGGCGATTGGAAAAGTGAAAACGGCGTTCTTAAGCAAAGTGCTGAAGTGCAGGATGTAGCGCTGTTTGCTGGTGATCCTAATTGGAGCGATTATACATTATCGTTGAAAGCGCGCAAAATCGGTGGCAAAGAAGGTTTTTTGATTCATTTTGCGCGCGGCGATGGCAGCGTGGGCGTGTGGAATCTCGGCGGCTGGGACAACACCTTGCATGGGCTTGATTTAACCGGCAATCCCGAACGGATACCGGGCAAAATCGAAGACAATCGCTGGTATGATGTGCGTATCGAACTGCAAGGCGCAACGGTAAAAGCCTATCTTGATAACCAACTGGTTCAACAAGGGCAGCGCCAGCCGCAGACGGCGCTTTATGCCGTCGCGGGGCGCGATGAAAAGAATGGTGAAGTGATTCTGGATGTGGTGAATCCTACATCGGAAGCACGCACGGCTACCATTAATCTGCGTGGCGTGGAATTGGTAGCAACCACCGCTAAAGCCTTAGTTTTAAGCGGCGCGCCGCGCGATGAAAACTCGCTCGAAGCACCCGCGAAAATCGCGCCACGCGAAGAAACCATCAATGATGTGAAAGCGAACTTTACTCATAGCTTTCCCGCTCATTCGTTTACGGTTTTGCGCTTGAAAACACGGTGAGTTTTATACGGGTAGAAGAGCCATCTCATTAGAAGAGCCATGTCATTCTGAGCGCAGCGAAGAATGACATGGCTCTTCTTTGGCCGACGAAAGTTAGAAGTAACATCAACTCACTTGTGTTGTTACTTTACCAACTGGCTTTGTCGTGGGTGCTATAGGCCTAAATGAAAAATTATCCATTTTAATTTGCGCGTTAGGTGGCACAACCAGGCTCACGTTATAGCGATGATGCAAGTCTTCATGAGGCATGATGTCGAAGGTAATCTTTGTCCAGTTAGTGCCGACTTTACGCCACTGTAAAACGTCCTTGGCCGTGCCGTAAAAGCCAGCGTTAAAGCGCACCCCAATCGGCACTGCGGTGTCACTTTTTGCCCAGAAACTGAATTGATGTTTATAACCTTCGGTAAAGCGCAAAAGCGGCAAGCGACGGCTACCACCCGTGAAAACTAAAGCCTTTTTGCCCTCGAAGGCATCAATTGTCAAAGCCTGATGCAAATCGCCCGTTTTCCACCAGTTGTGGCGCCGTAAATAAAGGCAATCGCTCCATTCAAATTGTCCCCAATCCTCGGCGCCATCGGTTGAAAATACGCCCAAAGCTGCGGGTTGTAAATTGGCTTGCGCATTTTGCAAATTGCTTTGCACGTTTTGCAAACTCGCGCCAAATATGCGCGGATGAATGCGGCGCAGCGGCGTTGAAACGCGATAGCCCTTTTTATCCGTCAGGTTACCTGCAATGTAAAACGGCCCGTCGGTAGCGGGTAATTTGATTTCACAATAATTTTTATTGAGGCGGGCGCGCAAAGTTTTCCAGCAGCGCGCATTCCAGTTGCCGCCTTCGCCCCATGAAATAATAACGTCCGCTTGGCGGGCGCTCTGGCAAACGCGGCGCGGGCCGGAAAAATTCCAGCGTGCCCATAAACTTCCCTCGCGCGCAAATACGTCTATCGGTTCAACTTTGATCAAGGGCGGCTTGCTTTTGAGGTGCGTATCCAGCCACGCGAAAAGTTGGTCAACAATCTCCGGTGGCAAAGCGTGATCCCAGTTAGGCACAAGAGTCAAACTTTTTGGCCCTCCTGCCATGTGAAAGGTTCGCATCATGGCAGGCATCCAGAAGAACCAGTCGTTAGTCGCTGTAAACCAGGCAATCGGCGTTTTACAATGGGGCAAGCGCCACGCCGGGTCAAGCGTTGTGCGCCAATGATCGCGCACGTGAGCAGGAAACTTTTCGCTGCGTCCATAAGCATCCCACCACATGTTGCCCATCTGCAAATTGCCCGAACCGAACAAGCACGCGGAGGCTTTGATGCGTGGGTCAACGCCCGTCATTAAAGTGGTATAAAAACCACCCCACGAACTGCCCGCCATGCCAATGCGATTCTTATCTACCTGCGGTTGCGCTTCCAAAAACGATACAGCGCGCAGCAAAGCAACGGCGCCATGATAAATTGGCGCCTGCTTTGGGTTTTCGCCGATATACATGCCCAGATTAATCGGGTAATTGCCTGTCGAGCGATAGCCGGGCTGCGGAAAATCAATGGCTAAGGTCGCGTAGCCTCGCCGCGCGCCAAATTCGGTGCGATAGGCACGCGCTGGCGCTAAGCCTCCCTCAATCCACACAAAAGCCGGCAGCTTTTTGCCGCGCGCCGGATAAGAGTAAAACGCGAAGATATCCACGCTTTTATTGCCGTCTTTTTCCGCGTGGAACATCACTTCTTGCGTGATAATGCCATCACGTTTGGTAGTTTTTAGAACGCGTGCCTTCAATGGCAGAACCGAGAGCTTTTTCCAATCGAAAACCGGCCCGCGCCGGGGCTTCCACATGCGCTTTGGCTTCGCTGAGTTTTGAGAAATGCCCAGCAGCTTGCGCCAATCCAGCGCGGCGTGCGCTGTTTCACAAAGGACTACACACAACATTAAGCTGAATACTGCAATTGTCCGCAGACGAAAGCTCATCAACCTGTAGGGAAGAAAAAATTTCACAAAGATTGCTCCTCATACGTCAGTAAGACAAGAATTGATGTTTCTTATAGAGATGTCATCTCTTATATCGAATAATTAAAGGTTTTGCAAGTGCTCTGTCCCTCGGCATGGCAACCTGTAGTTTCGCTATGGTAAATCGAGTGTGAGTGCAGGCTTTGCTTACTAACGCTGTCATGTGCTACGAAGCAAGAGGAATTAAAAGTGCGGCCCCTTAAATGCACAAGGCTAAACGAAAACTTTGGAAATGATGTTTTGAGAACGGAGAATTCCTGGTGCGTTGCCCTAAGTGTGGAACCAATAATCCGCCGGAAGAACAATTAACCTATTGTAAAAAGTGCGGCACAGAACTGCGGACTGTTTGTCCGCGTTGCAGTGCGGATAATCCCGGCAATGCCGAGCATTGCAGCGATTGCGGCCTGGATTTGCATCCAGATCGCGGTCATGAACGGGCGGCGGGGATTCGCAAAGACAAAGATACCGTCATCGTTGCCGGCGTTTTAAAGAAGAAGCCTACTTTTTCCGCAGGTATGTTGGCTGCTGCGGTGGTAGCGCTGATTATAGTGTGGATTCCCATTTTTATGGTGTTGAAAAAACGCTCTCAACTCCAGGGCTGTCAGGGTAATCTCAAAAAATTAGCCCTGGCGATGCAGGCTTATGCACGTGATAATGGCGGCCATGCCCCAACGGCCAGCGACTGGACGGCTGCTCTGTTGCCTTATGTGCAAGATCGCAATACTTTGATTTGCCCGGCGCGGCCTGGAAAATTTGGTTACTCTTTCAACCTTGGTCTTAATGAAGCACCTTTAGCGCAAATAACCAACTCCGGGACAGTGATTGCATTTTTTGAAAGTGATGCGGAAGAAAATTCCAGCGGCACACAGAACTTGTGGCTGGCTTCTTCTGTTCATGCACGGGGTAATAATCTGGCTTTTGCTGATGGAACTGTGCGTCAATCCTTAACTCCACCAGCCGATCAGTATTGGTCGGTTAAATCGAAGACTCCACAAATGCCTGCACCAACTCCTGCTGATGCTTCTTCCAGTTCTCCACAAGGAGCACCAACTTCAGCAATACCTGATTCGGGATTATCAAGCGGGTCACCCTCTGCGCCTGTCATCCCGACAGTAATGCCGCCTACAGTGCCGGATGGAGCGGGCAGTTCCGCAACTCCTATAAATCCACCGCCGCCATAATCTGTAGCATAAATCAAAGTTTTGAACAGCTTGGGGAATAGAAAGTAGGAAATTAGTGATGCGCTTTTCTGTAGGATGCCGCTTGAGTTATGAACTCAGTGGCCCTGGCACGCTCGTTTTTAATGTGCATGCCATTAACTCACCAAACCAGCGTGTTTTAAGCGAAGAGCTTCACGTCACGAATGGTGGCACGAACGCCGGGCTTTACGATGAGTGGACAGACCCGACTACGCAGAATCGGTTTGTTCGGGTTAATGCTGAAGCAGGGCCGCTGGAACTGCGTTATCGCGCCGAAGTCGAAAGCGCGCCTCAATTGGACTATGGCTTTATCGGCGAAATTTCTCCTGGAGCTTTACCTCTCCATGTGATGCCGTTTTTGTATCCGAGTCGTTATTGTGAAAGTGACCGCCTGGTGCGACTGGCCAATGATGAGTTTCAGAATTTTCTGCCCGGTCTTTCGCGTGTAACAGCCATTTGCAATTACATTTACGAACACATCGCGTATCAGCGTGGCAGTAGCGGCTCGCAAACCTCGGCTTTTGATACCGTTACCGAGCGTGCCGGGGTGTGCCGCGATTTCGCTCATCTCGCCATTGCATTTTGCCGTGCTTTAGGCATTCCTGCACGCTTTGTTTCAGGTTATGCCTACGGCCTGGAACCGCCTGATTTTCATGCTTGCTTTGAAGCTTTTCTGGGTGGAAAAGATGGTGGCGCCTGGTATTTCTTTGATGCCACCCGGTTAGCCCCTCAAACGGGCTATGTGCGTATTGGCAGTGGGCGTGATGCTGCTGATGTGTCGTTCGCCACGTTGTTTGGCGCCATCGAATTTCGCGGCATGGAAATCATCATGCAAACATTGGATGGGCCGCCTCAATTTACCACACAGGCCATTGCCCTGGGCTGAGCGAATGGGTTTGTTATTGGAATTTGGCAAAAAAATTTAATTCTGAGGCGACCACGTGATTTTCCAGCAACAGCACGGCGCATCAGGAGTTGATTTTTATGCGGTATTTCGCTCCCCTTTGCGAACGCAAAAGACTTGAACATCGCGGCATCGCCCAGGTGCGTAATCAGTTTGACGATGACACTACGCGCTCCCATTTTTCTTGAACTTTGCCAGCTTTCCTATGCCGTTTTTAGGCGGGGAATATTCTCTTTTTTCGCGCCCCTTTAGAGCAGCGACACTTCTTTATTTTGCTGAGTGTTGTGACCATTTTAATGATGGCGATTTTCGCTGTGCTGTGCCCTAAACGCGCTGTTAGCCAGCTTTTGATGTTTGGGTTATTAGGTTTAGGGTTGTCTCTGACAATTTTTATCGGCGCCATGCCGACTGATCAATTGCGCCAGTTTCTGCATTTGTCAGGATAAAATATTTCAAGGCTGTCCTCAGTTTTTCCAGTTAAAGCAAGTTGTGGTGGACAAAATGCAAATCGGCTTGTATAATTTTCAAAGCATAAATAATACGGGGATATAGCTCAGTTGGGAGAGCGCTTGAATGGCATTCAAGAGGTCAAGGGTTCGACTCCCTTTATCTCCATTAATAATCAGAATTTCACGCTCAAGTTGACCTCTTGAGTTGTAAAACAAGCACTCATGACTCCAGGCCAAGGAGCCGAATAATGAGTTATAGAGAGCTTGAATTACAAAAGTCCAGTTCGGTCGAAACCGCTGGCAACACGACTAACAACACCCCCTGCGACGAACTCGCCCGTTATGCAAAAGAATGGCTGTTGCACTGCGAATGGCAGCAGCGTTCAACGGCAACCGTGGAGACGCGGCGCGTTTTCCTCAAGAACTTCCTTTGGTTTTTGAACCAGCGAGGTTATAAGGAATGCGGTCTGCACGAATTGCGGCAGTTCTTCCACTACCTGGCCAGCGGGCACACTGAGCCGGGCGGGCGATGGGGCAATCCACGCCTTACCCAACGCCTGCGTCCCGTAAGCATCAAAGACTACTACAACGCGCTTCGCATTTTCTTCGAGTGGATGGTGCGCGAGGAGATTCTCGATGTGTCGCCAATGGCTAGGATAGAGCCTCCCCTGGTGCGCGAGGAGGCCAAACAGCCGCTTGAGCTTGAGGAGATCCAGGCGCTGGTCCAGGCGGCCAAAGCGTCCAACCTGTCAAGGCGTAACGTAGCCATTATTACGATGCTCTTCGATTCAGGGGTGCGGGCCTCCGAGCTGGTCAACCTCAGGGTAAGGGACGTGGATCTGGATCACGGCAGGTTTGAGGTCACGGGCAAGGGAAACAAACGCCGGACCTGCTACCTTGGGGAAGCGGCGCGGTCAGCCCTGAGGCCCTATCTTCGTAAGGCGAAACTCTCGCCAGACTCGCCCTTGTTCCCGGCAGCACGGGGCGGGACATGTGGGAATAAGCCTCTAACGCGCCAAGGCCTGCTACTGTTAGTAAAAAGACTGGCAAAGGAAGCCGGTATCAGCGCTAATACCCACCAGTTACGCCGCACGTTTGCCACCTCCATGCTGGAAGGCGGCGCGGACATTTGCAGCGTGCGGGACATGCTGGGCCATACCAACATTCAGATGACCCTGAAATACCTGGCCGTCTCGCAGAGCCACGTCGAAGCGCAGCACCGGAAGTTCAGCCCGGCTGATAGGCTTAACGCGAAATCGAAATCGCGTTGAAACCGCGCTGAAAGAGCGAATGGAGGCAGCCGCCGAATTCCGGTGGCGGCTGCCTCCTGGCACCCTGTATCGCGCCCTCTGTAACACCCTGTGTTACGCACTTTTACGGAGCTTCC
>DASWNL010000183.1:0-11580 GCA_036399215.1 Abditibacteriaceae bacterium | reverse complement strand
TATCTGGCTGATGGGTTACAGCGCGCCGTTATTCGAGAGAATTTCGGGTTATGGCTTGCACGCTATTCAGGTGCATTACGCGAACGGATGGTTTGGTAAATTTGGCAATGCCGAGCCGAACGAAGACACTCAATTCTTAGGCAACATACGCCTGGAAGCGGCAACGGGCGAAGACGTTAGCCCGGTTGTGGAGATTCCCAAACCCGATTCCATCAAAGAGCGCGCTTTGCAATTTGTAAAATGGCTGGCGAAAAAGAATCCGCAAGGCAAATGGGAGTATTTTCTTACAGATGATAAGCAAGATTTGCACTGGGAGCGCGTGATTTTAGCGGGCGCTTCGCACGGTTCGACAACAGCAGCGCGCTTTGCCAAGCATCAAAAAGTTGATCGTGTCGTGATGTTCTGCGGCCCGCGCGATCAGTATCAAACTTGGCAGGCTTTGCCTTCAGCTACGCCGGAAAATCGTTTTTTCGGTTTTAGCCATGTGCTTGATGCTGGTTGGACAGCTAATCACTATTGCCGCTCGTGGCAACTGCTCGGTTTGCATCAGTTCGGCCCAATTGTGAATGTAGATAACGCTTTGCCGCCCTATGGCAACAGCCGTCGCCTGGTTTCATCTGCTGATGTAAAGAACGATGCCAATCGCGCCCATTCCGCCGTCACGCCCGGCGGCGCTTCGCCCAAAGATAAAGACGGCAAGTTTCTCTATGAACCCGTCTGGCGCTATCTTTTTACGCATTCAATTGAAGAAGTCGGTGAAGCCGTGCCCCTTGACCCTGCTTGTCAGGTCAAACCACGTTAAACCATGAAAAAGCGTCGGCGCTGGCTTTTGCTTTTATTCCCGGTTGTAGTTTTAGGCGGATTCTTGCGCTGGAAAACGCAGCAGGCGGAATATGTTTTGCGGCAATTCAGCACACGGGAAAAAAATGCGCAGCAGTTTAGCCTGGGAGAAGAACTACATACTGGAGATTGTGCGCGGGAGCATTTGCAGGCATTCAACGATTGGCACAAGAAAAAAATCTGGCCTGTTGGCCCAACCCGTATGATGTTCCGTAAAAAAGATTATACCCCCACGCAACCACTACTTCTCTGGTTATCGTGGTATCGCAATGAGCAACACACAAGTGAATGTGACATAGACATAAAAGGAGTATTAGGAACTTTTAGCAAAGATTATGGTGAGGGGAATCGTGGAAGTGAACCGATTCAACTATCTCAAGCTGAATTGCAGAGAATCCAACAGCTAATAAAGAAGTTTCCATCTGGTGTCGCGCCGGCACCTAGGTTTAAAGACATTCTTTTTATCAGCTATCGAGATGGCAATTCGTGGCAGGCGCGAATTTATGACCGGCGCACATTACCTGCACCTGTGCGCGATCTCTGGAAACTGATTTCTGCACGCGCCAAAATAACTTCCCAATTAGAAAAGCCTGACCAAACTCAGTGATTTGGTCAGGCTTTTCTTTATTTCGATTCATCTTTCGGCGCAGGGTTTATGTGTTTGCCCAAAAGTCGGGAGTTTTTGCCTCGGTTGCGGCGAATTTTAGCGCGCTCTTCGCGCATCTCTTCGGCGTTGTTGGAAAGCTCATCGCCGCGTGCCATCAGGCGTTGATCCAGTTCATCGTATTTATCCATGCCGCGAGAACCGGGCAAAGGCTCGTTTTCTGTTCCGAGAATAATAGAGCGGCTTGATTCGGTTCGCACTTTAGGGATAACATCCGCAGCTTCCAGCATCGGCGAAGGGCGGCCCATGTGAGGGCTTTTACCATTGAGGGGCGAGCCGTTCTTTGGAATGGCGTGGCCATTAGAGAGCGTGATTTGCTCGCGCTTCATGGCTTCCATAATCGCTGCACGCTCCTGGCGCAGTTCGATTTCTTTGGATTCCATTAAATGAAAATCGCGGCTCAGGCCCAAGTCTTCAAGAATGGGATTTTTAACGAGTTTTACGTATTCGCGCGGGCCATAAATGCCGGTCGCGGCCAAGACGCGGGCCGCTTCATCGTAATTCGGAATTTGCGCGTTGCCGGGCATAGTGAAGTTATCGAAAACGTATTTGATGTCTTCCACGGTGCCACGATCATCGTGCTTCATCCACTCTTTGACGCAGTTGCGGAAGAAGTTGTAATGCACGCGCTCGTCAACGGAAATAATGCGTAAAGCCGTCACGAGCGCTGCATCTTGTTGCTCGGCGGCCATTTTTTCCAGGTTGCGATAGTTCCAGAAGGTCGCGAGTTCCTGAATCATGGTGTAAATCACCATCTGGCGTGGATGGTCGAAGGGCAGTTCCCATTCGGCATCCATCAGGATTTTTTCGAGTTCTTCGCGTTGCTCATCAGTGCGATGTCCTGAGGCCAAAAGCCACATTTCGAGGGTCATCGAATGCTTTGATTCTTCGTAGCCCCAGTTGATATGAAACCAGGCGCGCCCCCGGCTTTTGCGAATCATGCACAAGAGCTTGGAGGTAAAGTCCGGCAGGTAATTTTCCACCGAGCAAAACGTCTCGACGCAGTTGGCGAGCGTTTCCGTTGTGTTGGGGTTGGCCTCGTCCCATGGAATGTCGCGGAACTGGTTCCAACGCCGTTTTTCTTCGGCGAGTTTGAGATATTTAATAAGTTCCCGATAGAAGAAATCTTCCATGCGGGCCTGAACACTGCGGGCAGACAAAACGTGCTCCTCGTTCTAAATCATCGTTATTAACGGTTATAAAATCGCTTTGAATTTTATCAGAAGTCAGCGATTTACGCCCCCGGCTGTAGCGGCCTGGGCTGTTGTAACAGGTAAAATTTGCACATTGCCAAGGCGCAACGAGCGCGTGCTGGGCGTGGTTTTGTCATCGAAAATCACAACCGTGCGCGAAAGCGGCAGCCAGGCGCCGCCGAGTTTTTGATAAGCGTCACGGAAGGCCCATAACTCTTTAAGCGCGCCGGTTTTATTGTCGCGGTAGCTGACCACAAAATGCTGAGGCAGATATTTGCCACCATCGGCCTGCATGGTTTGAATGACGCTGATGGTGAAGCGTAAATCATCCATCACACGGGTCACTTCCGTCACTTGATTGTCGCGCACGCGATAACTCGATTGCAGTTGGTCGTTGAGGTTGATGAGTTGGCCAAAAGCGTTTTTGTCGGCGCCCAAAGAAAGAGGGTGGCGTCCATCGCCTTTGGCAAAGTCGCCGCCACGCCGATGGCCGATAATCGAAAGCAACTGGTCTTCGACCCAGGCTTTGTCATCTTTTTCCAGGCCATCGAATTTGACCTGCGATTCCTCGCCGCGCTTATAACGCAAGGTGCCTTTGTATTCTTTGCCTTCATTGGTAAAGGTCACATCAGCAGTGAAGCCGGGAAAATCATCCGGCATGACCTGACGATTATTATGCGCCGATTCAAGCAATTTATAGGCGGTTGGGTCGGCCTTGGCATTACCCTGGGCGTCGGCGGCCAGGGAGGGCACCATCAGCAGGGCACCAAAGGCTAAAATGGTTATGCCGCGAAAAAAAGTCTTCATTGTTTTCCTCGTTATTTGGGATTGTTTCAATTTTGCGTTACAGCGTGCAAGCGTGACGCCGAAGTAGCGGCGCGGTTGCGACGCTTAGCTTTCCACATCAAAAAGCCTGAAATTGAAAAGAGAAGCGGCGACAATCCCACTAAGACCGCTATAACACGCGAGATGTTACCGCCCCAGAGGCCAATATGCAGGGGATAGCGCAAATTCAACAAACGCTGGCCTGAAGGCACGGTGCGTGAATCGGTGATGGATAACACGTGGCCTGTCGTGCCATCAAGGGCGATATTATTCATGCCATTGGGATGCAATTCTTCAGGCAGCTTCTTACGCACAACAAGCGGCGCTCCAGTTTTAGCGGGAAAGGCGATGCGCCTTAACTCTCCATTGGGGAAAGCCACATTGGCTTTTTGTAGCAGATCATCCAATGAAAGCAAATCGCCGGTTGTAGCTTTCGCCTTTTTAACCTTAGCGATGCCAAAAGGCGTAGCGATTTGGTCGGCTAAATCGTGCCAGATTAAAGCGATACCAGTCAGCGCCGTTATTAACAACAAACCACTTAGATAAAAACCACCCAAACGATGCAACTCATAAATACGGCCCCGCCAGTTGGTTTTCCAATGCAAGCGAAAGACATTTTTCCAACCAGATTTGCGGCGTGGCATCCACAGAATCAGGCCGGAGAGTGTCAGGCTGCATAGCATAAGGCCGCTCCACGCTGCGATTTGTTCACCGGTTTCGCCAGCGAAAAGTTCGGTATGCGCGCTGAAAAGAAAAGGAAACAAGCCTTCGGATTCGTGGCGAGAGCCTAATATCTCGCCCGAATAAGGATTGATATAAACCCGCAAATTACCGCCATCGAGCCACCATTCATCGCTGTTTTCAGGCGCTTTGGCGGCGAAGAGAAAGGAAATCTTTCGATTGGGAAACCTGCGTTGTAGCCTTTCTAAAGTGGGCTGGAGCGAAACTCGTTTTTCTTGAGGCGCGACAGTTAGCAGATTCGGATGCAGATTCGCTTCGATTTCGGGTCGAAAGACAAGCGCCGCGCCTGTCAATCCTAAAAAGGAGATAACCAGCGCGGCGCCTAAGCCCAGCCAGCGGTGCAGCCACAAAAAGAAACGGCGCATAAAAACAATGAGACCAGCTAATAAGCCCTACGCTCGGCCAATTCCAGCACTGCTCGGCCTGTAGCCGTGATAGGAGTCTTAGTGCGATACCACATATTGGCGCCTTCAATGGTTTGCAGAGGCCGGAGTGCTTTGACATGACCGTCTGCGAACAGATAATTGCTGCGGCCAGAGTGACCTGCGAAGATCAAATCGCTGTAAGCGCTGTAGGTAATTCCGTCTTCTGTGTTGCTTAAATCGCCTCGGTCAACAATCACCGTGACCCAGGGAGCGTGCCATAACTCGGTTACGGCAATAAGTTGAGCGGGATATTCAATCTGCGCCAGCGAAATAGTATGTCCTTGACCAAAATATCCAGTCTCGTCTTCCGAAGAGGCGGGTTGTGTTGCCGAAGGAGAACCATTAATCCAGTTGGTATTACCGGCATAAGAGCGGTTGAACTCCGGGTCAAAGGTGATCTTTCGATTATCCGGGTTGGAAGGACAAACCAACAGTTGAGTGCTTTTCACATAAGGCTGAATGACTGTGCGCCAAGAGAAATCATCCCAGTTGGGAGCCACTGAAGGTGCAAAGCGGCGCAGCGGCAGGGTCTGGTCGTAATCCTGAACATACTGCGCAATGCCCAGACCGATTTGCTTAAGGTTATTTTGGCAACTGGTGCGCCGCGCATTTTCGCGAGCGCGTCCAAAAACGGGAAAGAGAATGGCAGCGAGAATAGCTATTATTGCTATGACGACAAGCAACTCAATTAAGGTGAAGGCGCGCTTTGGTGCGCGGTTGGTGTGTAAATGAAACATGGAACTGCTAAGCCTCCTAAGGCAAGCTGACTTGCCAGAGCGTGCCATCCCGGTCGGAAACCAAAGCTTGACTTGCGTTTAGAAAGAGAACATCGCGCGGGCGGCCTAAGCCTTCGGCGATAACAGTCGCGGTGCCGTCGGTAGCCAAGCGGAGGAGTTTGCCGCCCTGGCCTTCATTGGTGGCATAAAGCGCGCCATCTGGCCCGATAACCAAGCCCGATGGATTATCGGCTGCTTTGCTCCACGTGGCCAGGCGACCTCCCGGCGTAAGCAGGAAAATGTGGCCGCTGACTTCGTCCGACATCAAAAGCGCCCCGCCATCATAAGCCAGGCAGCGATAGCCGTAGCGTTTTTCGCCATCGGGCGCGGCAGGCGCCTGATAAATAGGTTGCCACTTAGCGCCATCATAGCGATAGACAACCGAGGTGGTATGCGAAACGGTGAACAGGGTGCCATCCGGCGCCACTGCCAGTCCCAGTGGTTCGGGAATTTCGCTGCCAATGGGAGTGGCGCCGTTGTTTTCAATTTTTACGATGCGATTGTTTTTGCGGTCGGTAACGAACAAGCCTTGCGCGGTTTTGACCATCATTGCCGGGCTTTTTAGCCCGGTTATAAGCGCGCCCAGCGGCTTGCCCTCGCGTGAAAAACGCGAAATTTGCCCGCCTTTGTATTCGGCCACGAGAATATTGCCATTTTCATCCAGCGCCAGGCCCTGGGCTTCTTTCAGCCCGGTGACCAAAGCGGTTTTGGTAGCCAAAACGGGCGCTGCTGTAGTGAGGGCGGTCGTTATGGTTGTGGTTGTAGCCTCTTGCTGCGCTTGAAGCGAAGGCGCAGCAAGAGGGCCGAGCAAAATGGTGGCGAACAAAAAAAATGGTTTCATGATTTTGAAAAGAGGACGTCGTTTCAGGAAGGCCGCCAACTGTTACAACGGCAGGTTGCCGCAGTCGTTGGGGCCGGGCTTTTTGCAGCCGTTCCAATAAGTCGAATCCTTCATCAAGGCTTCGCGCTTCATCCATTTGACGTGACCGTCGGCAAAGGCCACATTGCCGCCGTCCAGATGACGGGTTGAAATCAGGGAAAACAAACCACCGGTTGAACTGGTATGGTTTGTCGGCAAATCTGCCGCTGTGCCACGCGCCGGATCAATCGAGTAGCCGTGGTTTAACTCCCGCGCGGTATCATTGGCTTCGCCATCTTTTAGATAAGCCCCGGCGCCTGTTCCCTGGGAATCAGCAAGAGCAATCATTTCGGCGGGATTCTGCAAATCGGTCTCATTAGCCACATAGAACGATGTGCCGCTACGCGAGTAGGACAGGTAGTGAAAGTTCATTCCATAGGTGACATTGCGCCCCATCGTCCGTGCTCCGTTACGACTAGGGCAGAGATATATCTGGGTGTTTTTCACATAGGGATAAATAAGGTGTGACCACTTGATGTCAGTGCTGGAGCCGCCGGGCAAGGCCGCCAGTTCAGGCGGAGCGACATAGCCAGTGACGCCACTGGTTGAAAAGAACGGGTAAACGCCATCGTTGTCGCTGACATATTGCATCATGCCCAGGCCAAGCTGTTTCAAGTTGTTAGCACAACTGGTCTTGCGGGCATTTTCTCGTGCTCGTCCAAAAACCGGAAAGAGAATCGCGGCCAGAAGCGCGATTATCGCTATGACGACAAGCAACTCAATTAAAGTAAAAGCGCTTTTTAGTTGTCGGGGGCGTGACGGAACATAAAACATGACTACTCCTTTGGCTTTAGCGTGTGAAATTAAGAGCCGGCGCTAAAGGTTTAAAACTCTCCTTCAATAGCTCTGAAAATCAAAGCAATGTTGAAGACGAGTAGCCGCGCGTGGTATCTTGCTTAGTTGCAAGGGTAGGCGTGATACCACGCTCGACTCTGGAAAAGCGGCTCGCTTTTCCGCCGTTAGCGCGCTGTGTCCGCAACGCGCTAACGGTTGCTTTTAATTCTGAGCCAATCACTCGGAATTAAAATACGCTTTGATTGATAACCCATATTTTTCAGGGCGGCAAGGCTTTCTTTAGGTTTTATTTTTGAAGGTTGCATTAAAATTTTTATGGCAGTTCCCGCCGCGGGTGGGAAATAGCCAGGGAGAAACCATTCATGGCAGTGAAGCGCATTGCAGTTTTGACCGGTGGCGGCGATTGTCCGGGTTTGAATCCGACGATTAAAGGCGTAGTCACACGCGCCGCAGATTACGGCATTGAAGTTTTGGGTTTGCAGAACGGTTGGAAGAGCTTAGTGGGCGAAGAGCCGCTTTATAAGCCGCTTAGCATTGATGATGTGCGCCCGATTATCAAACAGGGCGGCACCATTTTGCACACCAGCCGCACCAATGCTTACGATAAAAATCCTGAAAAGCGTAAGCAATACTTAACCAATCTGGTCAACAACGTAGATAAATTGGGCATTGATGCCATTGTTGCTATTGGTGGCGACGATACGCTGAGTGTGGCTTCGCGCTTGACCAAAGGCGATGACTTAACGCGCCCGGTGCCCTGCGTTGGCGTGCCCAAGACGATGGACAACGATGTTCATGGCACCGATCAATGCTTTGGTTTTGATACGGCCACGACGCTGGCCGTCGAAGCAATCCAACGATTGCGCGATACGGCGGACAGCCATAATCGTGTGATTGTTTTGGAAGTTTTTGGCCGTAAAGCCGGTTGGACAGCGCTCTTTACTGCCGTAGCCGCTGATGCCGATTATGTTCTTATTCCCGAACGCAATCCGGCGGATTTAGAAGGCATGATGCACAAACTGCGTGAAGTGAAAAAGCGCCGCGATTATGCCCTTGTTGTGGTTGCTGAAGGCGCCGATCATCCTGATTTGGATAATTGGGCTAATGAAATCGCCGCTGGATTAAACGGCACGCGCCTGGGTGAATCGAGTGTGGAAATTGATTCGTTCGGCCACCCGATTCTGAAAGAGCGTCGCGTTGGTGACTGGTGTGCTTATCACATCAAAAAAGAGTTGGGCTGGGACACGCGCGTTAGTGTCATGGCGCACTTGATGCGCGGCGGGCAGCCGACTCTGGAAGACCGCATCTTAGGTGCGAGGCTTGGCATCGCCGCTGCCGATTATGTGCATCAGGGCAAATTCGGCGTTATGGCCGCTTTACGTGGCAGCGAAATCGTGCCGTTTCCCCTGGAAGAGCTAACCGATGCCAACGGTAAATCCATCACGCGTGATTGCACGCCGGAGTGGATTGAATTCGCTGATATTCTCATGAAATAAATTCACCGCAGAGGCGCGGAGACGCAGAGAGGAAACGAAGAAGGATAGCCACGAAAAGACACAGAAACCACAAAAATAACGAAAAATTTGTGTCTTTTGCACGTTTTCGCGGCCATCTTTCTTCTCCGCGCCTTCGTCTTTGCGAGATGCATAAAAGGAAACCATGAACGAGGTTTTAATTGTCGGTTCGGTTGCATTGGATTCTATTGAAACGCCGCAGGGGCAGATTGATAACGCTTTAGGAGGCGCAGCGACGTATGGCTCTGTCGCGGCTTCTCTGTTTGCTCCGGTGCGTTTGGTTGGGGTTGTCGGCGAAGATTTTCCCCAGGAACATCTGGAGTTTTTAAAAGGGCGGAGTATTGATCTCGCGGGCTTGCAAGTTATTGAAGGCGGCAATACTTTTCGATGGAAAGGCGATTATAACGCTGATTTGAATCAGGCCGTTACGCACGAAACGCATCTCGGCGTGTTCGAGCATTTTGATCCGCAGTTGCCCGAAAATTACCGCGATGCACAGTTTGTTTTCTTAGCGAATATCAACCCCCAACTGCAATTGAAAACGCTTGAGCAGGTCAAGAATCCAAAGTTGGTTTTGTGCGATACCATGAACCTGTGGATTAACATTGCGCGCCATCATGTTTTAGAGGTTTTCAAAAAAGTGGATATTGCTGTCTTAAATGATGGTGAGGCGCGAATGCTGACTGAGCAGGATAATCTCATCGTAGCAGGCCGCAAACTGCGCGAATTGGGGCCAAAACATGTCATCATCAAAAAAGGCGAGCACGGCGCGTTGCTATTTAGCGAAGAAGGCATTTTCGCTTCAGTTAGTTATCCCTTGGAAAAAGTGGTTGACCCAACCGGAGCGGGCGATTCGTTTGCCGGTTCCTTAATTGGTTATCTGGCAAAAACCGGCGATACCTCGTTGGAAAACTTAAAGCGCGCGATTGTTTACGGCAGCGTGGTGGCTTCGACAACCGTGCAGGATTTTTCTCTTGCTTCTCTGAAGGCCTTAACGATGGATGAAGTAGAACGGCGTTATGGCGTTGTGAGGCAAATGAGCGCGTTTGGAAACGATTAAACGCCAAAAGAGCGCAGCCATTTATGTGCTGCGCTCTTTTTATTTGACTGTTCTATATCAGTAGCCCAAGTTAATCTCTGGCATTAAAGTTACATTTTCCTTTGGTGATAATCTGCCCTCGAAAGTCCTGCCACTTTTGCGGCGGCAGCGGCGGGTGAATGATTTCGATTTTTACTACCAATTTATCTTTGGTTTCTTCTTTTCGTTTTTCAGGTTGCGCTTGCGAAGTGCAGCCCCAAAGCAACAGCAAAAATCCGCTGAGCAACAGGCGCATGAACTTCATCCCTGGATAATCTGGCTTATGTCCAGCACATAGATTTGGCGCGTGCCGGTATGTGCTGAGTCAATACAAATTTTCCGGCCATCACGTGACCATCGCGGGTGCAAGTCGCAACGCAAGGAACCGTTAAATTCAGGCGGTGAATAGAATTTCGCAACATCTATGCGCAGACCATCGGGCCATTGCCAGAGCAAGACAGTGCGAAAATTATCTTTATCAAGGGCCGTTTCGCTTAGTATCCATTTTCGGTTGGGCGAAAGCGTTATGTTCCGATCAGCATCCAAAATGTCAGCGCCGATAAGTTGTCTTTGTTGGCTTTGATCCTCGAACAAAAAAGTGTCCTGTTTTATTGTTGGGTTTTTGGCCCCGGCGATAATTTGTGTTTCGCTCACCCAACTGTAATGCCAGGAAACCTCTCCGTCGAGTAAGACAAAAGGTTCGCTGCCATCGGGGTTCAAAGTAATCAAGCGGTTATAAGAATCTTCTTCCCTTTCCTGTATTAGCTGCCACCGATGCAAGAACGCGCAGCGCGAAGCATCAGAATTGATTTGAACGTGATGAAAGCTGTGACTTGCGTCTTCCGTGGAAGACACTCGCTGCAAGGCAGCCGCTTGTTGCAAAGAAAAAATTAATTTCCAGGCGCTGCTTTTTAAATTGAGCCGATAAATCCCCTGGTTATGAAGGCTGAGAGCATAATCGCCCAGTGGGCTAACCGCATGAACCGGCAACGGCAAAGTGCGAACCTGGTTGTTATCCAGGTCACGAATCACGCTGATTAAACGATTGTGGGCACGCTGGTTGTATATGACTTTCCGTCCACTTTGCGGCAGCCATTGCAGCATTGCACCTTGCTGCCAGTTCCATGCATAGCTTTTGTCAAAGACTTCAAAACGCTTTGTTCCAAATGGAATCAGGCCAAGTGATAGAGAGTCTTTCTCTGTAGGCATCCGATCAGCGAAAGCAGTTTCCATTGCCAACACATCGCGGTTGGCTTCATCCCAGGGGCAGTTGGCCGAAGCGAAAAAATGCTGGCGCGGCCCAACGGTTAAAGTATCGAACTTAACATCGGGTGCTATCCAATGCGATTCGGTAGGCATGATTTCACTTTAGCACAGCGAAGAGCCGCTCCTGCAAAACTATGGTTCGCATTATTGACAATAAGGCGAAAAGCCTTTACAATGAAATCACCCTTATTGAACAGTATTTTAATAGTATTTAGCTCAGTCGAACTTCCTTATCTCTGTTGTTCTCTAAATTTTCAATTCGCTTTTAGGAGTTGTCATGCGTGCGAGAAGTGTTTTCGTATTTGTTATGGCGCTGTTTGGCGTTTGGTTATCTGCGGCTTGCGCCCAACCCCCCGCGATTGTTCCTGCTCCAGCAACGGTAGATGACTGGACAGCCTATGGCCGCCTGGAAAAGCAACTGGAAAAAACTCAGCCTCTTCCGGCTCCTCAGGTTGCTATTGAAGCCTGGAAGCAACTCTATGACAGCCGCCCTAACCTTCTGCCGCAAATCGGCATCAATATCTCCGTCAAAATAGCCGATCTC
>DASWNL010000182.1:0-14390 GCA_036399215.1 Abditibacteriaceae bacterium | reverse complement strand
CGATTGCCGCCAAAGGCATCCAATTTTTTGCCGCTTCCGAGGCCGTGATTGACGAAGCCGTTGTCGCTGACGTAGATGAAGAAATTGATTGAGAAAACGAAAAGCGGTCAGAAAACCCTGAATGAAATGGGTAGGATAGGTGTTGTTTGTTGAGCTTTATGGATTTCGTAAAAAAACATTTATTGCCGAATTTATGGTTAACGCAGCCTTCAAGGCAGCCGTCAAAGCAAAGGCAAAAAAGCTATAGGCCGGTCAGGGTGACCGGCTTTTTGTTAGGTGTTGCATTAGGTTCAGGTAACGGGCATAACGGGGCGGCGCAAAATGCCGCTTTGCCGGGTGCTGCTTCCAACACTGCTTCTACGCCATCCTCGTTACCAATAGCGACGACGGATTCGCCTAACAGCAAAGCGCCCTTACTTGACCCGAATCTGACGCCTTATCCGCGTTCGGCCCTGCATTCGTTTGACAAGCTGTTGGATGCCCCGGCAGGTAAATACGGTTTTCTGGCCTCCAAAGGCGCGCATTTTTACTGGCCCAATGGCAAGCGTGCCCGCTTTTGGGGCATCAACGTCGCCAATACCTCCTTGCAAGAGCCTGAAGCCGATATTGACGCCATTATCGAAAATTTTCGCACCGCCGGTTTTAACTTGTTGCGCCTGCATCACTTCGATGAGCGTGGTGGCATCATTGATTTAGATAAGCCGCATTCACGCGAATTCAACCAGGCGGCACTCAAAAAACTGGATTACTGGATTTACAAGGCCAAGCAAGCCGGCATCTACATTTACCTGGATTTGCTGGATTATCGCCGCTTCAAAGAAGGCGATGGCGTAGTAAACGCCGAAGCCATCGGGCGTGCTGCACGACCTTATAATGTCTTCGACCCGCGCCTCATTGAACTGCAAAAAGAATACGCTTATAAATTGATGCGCGAACACGTCAACCCCTATACAGGTTTGGCGTATGCTGATGACCCGGCCATTGTAATGCTGGAAATCTACGATGAATCGGGGCTTTTCATGCGCCGCCAGGTGTGGCGCACCATGCCCGAACCGTATAACACGCACTTTCGCAAGATGTGGAACGATTGGCTCAAGGCGCGCTACACAAGCACCGCGCGCTTAGGAGCGGCATGGACGGGTGTGAGCGGCAAGACAGAGCTTTTGCCGAATGAATCGTTGGAAAACGGCACCATCGAATTGCCAGCTATGGTGTGGAACGAAAATCAGGCACCTGTTGATCAACGCCAGTATGCACTTGTCGCACGGCGTAGCGACGGGGCACGCTTTGCCTATGAAGTTCATATCAAGTATTTAAAGGACATGAAAGCGTATCTGCGCTCGATTGGCGTGAGGATTCCTCTTTCGGCAACCGGGCGCTTTGAAGATTTATCCGACTTGAAATCATTGGGTGCAGAGATGGATTTTATCGGCACTAATTTCTATTACGATCACCCGTATTGGCCTTCTACGAAGCCAGCCTGGAAGCCGCCTTCGTATTTTCACAACCACAACCCGATGAACGACATTGACAACCTGTCAATGGCGGCTTCGATTAGCCTGGCGCGGGTGAAAAACCGGCCCCTCGTGGTGCGTGAATGGAATTACTGTTGGCCCAATCGCAACCGTGCGTCCGGTATCATCGAAGCGGCGTGTTATGCGGCCTTGCACGACCTGGATGCGATGATTTTGTTCGTTTACGAAACACGACCAACAGCGCGAGTTTCGTATTTCAACGTGCGCTCCGACCCCTCGCGTTGGGGCTTGTGCGGTGTAGGCGCGCAGATTTTCTTGAATTATCTGGTGCAGCCCAGTTTGCACCGCATTGTAGTGCCGTATAACGATGTAGATGTCTTCACCTATGAGCGTTATCATCAACCTTTTTATGCTTTAGGCTGGGCGACGCGGCTGGAAAATGACTTCTATGATGGTGATGTTTATCGCGTGCAAGACAGCGCGCGCACCGATTTATTGGTGGCACCAGGGCGTAGCGGCGTGGGGCGTTTTGAAGGTGCGCCTTCGGTTTTGCATACTTCCAGCTTGCGCTACAATTCGAGCGGGCGCGTCAACGCGCAGCCGGATTATCTGAAAGAATATAACCTGTTCGCCAAGCCTTTTTCGGCGACATTATCTTACGACGGCATTCTCTACGATAACCGTGAAACTAAGGCCCGCGACGTGCAAATCGGCTTGCCTCTGGGTCGCGTTCAAGCCGCCGGTTACCGCCCGATTGGCGTGAATGCGCCCTTCGATGCGGCGAGCGGTTTCTTAGATATGCAAAAGCAGCGCATGGTCTTTGGCGAATTGAAGGATATGGAAGTGCTGCGCGCTGCCTTAGATGCGATGCAAATCTTTTACGGCGTGCCTAATGCGCATGACGCTAACGCGCATAACGTTTTTTCAACTGATACGGGCGAGATGATGCGCGATGCCGCCAGTGGTCGCCTGGTAGTGTCGGCCAAGAATTTTCAGGCGCTCTGCGGTAATCTGGGCGGCGTCGGTCGTGTTCTGGCGCCGGGCTTACGTGCCCGCAATTTGAACAGCGGCACCCTGGTCGCGCTGTCCCTTGATGGCAAGCCGCTTGTGGAGAGCCGCCATTTTATGATAAAAATGGTCACAGATGCGCGTAATAAAGATGAAGTAGCCGCTCCCGACACACGCATATCGCCTCAGACGGGGAAAGTGGTGCGCGTGCCCAATCAATGGCGCATCGATGTGCTGGGACAGGGGCCGGTTACCACGTTTGGCAAACCAAGCGTGCAGCCGATTCAGATTTCGCTGGAAAATCGCCCGCTGATGGATGTTTACCTGGAGCGCGGCAGTTTTGAACTGTTGGTTAATGGCGATAGTTGGAAGTTTTATGCGGACACACCCGGCACGCGCTTCGTGTTGCATAATGCAACTTACACGACACCGCGCGCCAGGCAGAGCGCACAAAACGTTGTCAGCAGTTCTGCTCTCCAGGCGCCGGGCATGGCTAACGAAAAAGCGCTCGTAGGTGCTGCGAGCGCAACGGCTAAGACGCAAATGGTTAATAGATCGGTGCTGCAACAGGTCATGCTCGACGGCACAGTCCGTCCGCTTTCAGCAACACTATTGAATGGGAAATCTGTATGGGTATTTCCACCGAATGCGGCCCTGGTGCAAACGGCGCAATGAATTAAACGGCAGGAATTAAACGGCAGTGAAAACGACGGTATCGAATTAAAGCGAAACTTGATCAAACTTAAAAACGGTCTTGAGGGGCGTTTTAAGAATCGAAGTCTCAACCAGTTGTTCTAAGGAGACCTCATGCAACAACAGCATAAAAACAAGAAGATTCCAATCGCAACGCTGATGTTTGGTAGCGTAGTGTTCAGTGGCGCATTGATGAGTGTTGGATTTGCTCAGGTTGCGCCTGCAACTCCATCGCCTGCTTCGCCCTTGGATTTGGCGGATTCGTCCTCTTTTATTATTGAAGACGCCGATCTGCCGCCTCTGCCGGTGGAATATGTGCCGATGAAAGTTATCCAGCAAGACTGGAAGCGCCGTGCCGCTTTGCCAAAAGCGGTGCGCGATCAGGCATTTATGCAACCCTTGCTGGCCGGTAGGCCATTGCCACCGGAAATGCAAACTTTGCCGGGCGCCGTTCCAATGCCGCCGATGATTCCCGTCACATCCAAGGCTGTGTCACGCACGATCTCCTCGCCTAAAGCGACAGCACCGCGTGCGTCTTCTAAAAGCACCGTGAGAAGAACCACGAAAAGTGTGACCAAGAGCCTGAATGGCAAGCGCCTGGCTCAGGCCATTCCGCCGCGTGCGCCGGGGCGCCGCACCACACCGCGCATTCCACAGCCTTCGATTGCGCCGTATCCCATCCGTCGCGCGCCGCAACCGACGATTCCGCGCTGGGTGCGCTACCCCTTAGAATTCCAAATGTGTGGTATTGGTATCGGCACGCGCGCCGTTGACAAAGACCAATACAATCGCATTGATCGCTACGGCCTTTTTGCCATGCACGGCAACCCGACGGCGGTTGTAGTGCCCACCGGCGAAGGCGGCGTGACCGTCACACAAACTCCGCCCGAAGTGGCCGCACTCTTCCCGCAAGATCAGGATGGCGGCCTGCCCAACTGGGCCGCTGCCATTACGGTAGGCCTGGATAACAACCATGTGGCGTGGCTTTACAACCGCGACACTTACGCGATGTCGTTTGTGGTTGACCGTTTAGGGTTTGTGGATGCTATTGTGGTGGCCGGCACCTATTCGCCGATTGCCAAAACGCAGTTAGAAGACCCGATTCACACCGTTCAACTGGGCGATGACTTGCGCAAAGTTCTGTTCCGTTACGGTTACCCCGACACCATCGAAACCTACGAAGTGCAGGCCATTGCCGGGGCCGGTGTCGTTGCCAATGCGGGCACTGGCGCCCAAGGCGGAAGCGAAGGCGGGTCGTCAGGCAGTTCTGGACAGGGTCAGGCCGAACGGCGCGGTGCCCCACAGTTCGCGCCGGGTTTAGCGCGCCCTCAAGTGGAGAATCGCGTCAATTTTCAGCAAAGGCCTGGCGGTGGCGAAGGCGGCTCCAGTTCTCCCGAATCATCCGAAGGCGGAAGTGGGGGCGGGGGTGGCGGTGTAGCAGGTAATGCGGGTTTTCGCACCTTTGAATTGCGCTATGAGCAAAGCTACAATGTGGTCTTTACCATCCGTGATAACCGCGTAGTGCGGATTTACATCTTTGGTGACCCCGACTTCTTCAACGCTCAGCGCCGTCGTGCTTTGCGCACGCTGTATCCGTAAATTTAATGCGGAATGATGAATGCGGAATGCGGAGTGATTTTCGCATTCCGCATTTCGCGCTTTAGGAGCAAGTTATGAGTGGAGTTTTAGCCGGAAAAACCGGCCTGGTGTTTGGCGTGGCAAACAAGCGTAGCATCGCGTGGGCGATTGCCCAAGCCTGGGCACAAGAAGGCGCTAACCTGATTTTTAACTATCAGGGCGAGCGCGTTAAAGAGAACGTGGAAGAGTTAGCCGGCACCTTTGGCACCGATGTGGCGATTGCGCCCTGCGATGTCTCAAGCGACGAAGAGATTGACGCCTTTTTCGAGTTCGTTAAAAGCAAAACCGACCGTGTCGATTTGCTGCTGCATTCCGTGGCTTTTGCACCTAAAGAAACCCTGTCCGAGCCGTTTGTGCAGACCAAACGTGAGGCGTTTCGCGTAGCCCTTGATGTCAGCGCCTATTCCTTGGTCGCCTTGTCGCAACGCGCCGTGCCTTTGATGACCGAAGGCGGCAGCATCGTAGCCATGACCTATCTGGGCAGCGAAAAAGTCTTACCCAACTACAACGTGATGGGCGTGGCAAAAGCGGCTCTGGAAAGTTCAGCGCGTTACTTAGCACACAACCTGGGGCCACAAAACATCCGCGTCAACTGCATCAGCGCCGGGCCAACCAATACTTTAGCTGCGCGCGGTATCAGCGGTTTTTCTTCGATGCTGAGCATCGCCAAAGAGCGTGCTCCACTGGAATGGAAGGGCGACGCGCAGGAGTTGGCCGGCACCGGAATTTTCTTAGCTTCGGACGCTTCGGCCAAGATCACCGGCCAGGTGCTTTATGTGGATGGCGGTTATCAAATCATGGGAATGTGAGAGGCAGTTAAGAGTTTTGGGTTCGGGTGCCCTCTGGGCAGGATTTTGAGTTAAATCTGCTTCAACTCAAACCTCCTAACTCAAAACTCTTAACTTAAAAAATGCAAGTTGGAATTATTGGTCTGCCTACTTCGGGCAAGACGACACTGTTTAATATCCTGACCGGCGCGCGTGCTGCCACTTCGCGCTATGGTGGCGAAAAGAAAGACGCCAACGTCGGCGTAGCTAAAGTGCCGGACGAGCGCCTGGACACGCTTTCGGAGTTGCACAACCCCAAGAAAACCACGCCGGCTAACATTGAATTTGTGGACGTGGCAGGCCTTGTGCCTGGCGAGGCCAAAGGCGGCGGTTTTCCGCCTCAACTCATTGCCGCTCTGCGTCAGGTGGACGCCTTACTACATGTGGTGCGCGCTTTTGAAGACGATGAATTGCTGCACCCTTCGGGCGATATTAATCCGCAACGCGACTCTGATGATCTGGCTCTGGAATTATCCTTTGCCGATTTGGTCATCATCGAAAAGCGCATCGAAAAGCTCGAAGCCGACGTGAAAAAACGCAGCGGCCTGGAAAAAGAAGCGGCTCTGCGCGATTTGGAATTGATGCAAAAGTGCAAGACGGCACTGGATAACGAAACCGCGCTGCGTGATGTGGAATTCACACCCGACGAAATGCGCGCCATGCGCGGTTATACCTTTCTTTCGCAAAAGCCTCTTCTAATTGCCGTCAATATTGGTGAAGACCAAATCGAAGACCCTCCGCAACTCAGCGAGCCATCCGTTGCGTTATCGGCTCGCGTCGAAGCCGACATTGCCGAACTGCCCGAAGAAGAACGCGCGGAGTTTTTAGAGGCTCTTGGCCTTTCTGAACCGGCGCGCAACCGCCTGATTCGCTTTGCTTACGATTCGCTTGGCCTGCAATCGTTTTTCACCGTCGGCGCCGACGAGTGCCGCGCCTGGACAATTAAAAAAGGCGACAGCGCCGTAACGGCAGCCAGCAAGATTCACTCAGATTTAGCACGCGGCTTCATCCGCGCCGAAGTGATTCCCTACGAAAAAGTCGTCGAACTGGGCGGCTGGGACAAAGCCAAAGGCTCTTTCATGCGCCTTGAAGGCAAGGAATACGTTGTTCAAGATGGCGAATGTGTGCATTTTCGCAGTAACGTTTAAAAGTGAAGAGGCGAAACAAAAGGCGGCAATCATTTGATGGCCGCCTTTTGTTTTCAAATGTGAGTTCGGGTCTATAATAACAATTGGGTAAAGGCTATGCGTTTTCGTGGCATCACTTTGGTGGAGATCGCGGTCGTAGGTCTGATTTGCGCCATTTTATGGGCGATTTTGTGGCCTGTCTTTCAACGTCCCCTCAGTTTTACCAAGACTCCAATACCGCCTGTGCGTTACCAGAACGTAGAACTTCAAACCGCACTCGCTGATTTATACCGCCTGATACGAAGAGAAAGAGGCACTCGCAGGAATTACGCAAAGCACTTCAGATGGCAGAAGAACGAACTGAAAACACGAAAAGTAGATATTGAAACTCAAGAATGGATAACTCTCAAAGACTTATTTCAACGCATAGAAAATTCAGCCCAAGTTAAATTCGATTATCTTACAAGACCTTACCATTCTGGAGATGTAGGAGTCTTCATAATTCGAGACGCGCGGCAGAAACAAAACAAATGATGAAATGCACTCAAATTGCTGGTCTAATATTTTTGCTGTTGGCTGGTAACACGTTATCCTGCCTTGCCAATGAAGCAATTATAGCCCCTGAGACCCCGCGTTTTCGCGCTGTTACTATTGATGCCAAAGTCGAGATTGGTTATGGTGTCGCTGTCTCTGATGTGGACGGCGATGGGCGGCAGGATATTTTGCTGGCCGATAAGAACTTGATCGTCTGGTATCGCAATCCCAACTGGGAAAAGCATGTCATCGCTGAAAAGTTGACGGCCTTAGACCACGTTTGCATAGCAGCAACCGATGTTAACGGCGATGGTAAGGCCGAAGTGGCGGCGGGAGCCGGTTGGAATCCGAGTGATACGACTGGCAGTGGCAGCGTGCATTATTTGATGGCGCCCGAAGATCGAACCAGGCTCTGGGAAGCCAGGACTTTGCCCCATGAGCCGACGGTGCATCGTATGCGCTGGATCAGGGATGAGGCGGGCAAATATCAATTAGTCGTCGTGCCACTGCATGGGCGCGGCAACCAAAACGGGCAGGGCGCAGGCGTGCGCATTTTGAGTTATCAGATGCCTGCCGAACCGCGAGGCGATTGGAAAACCGAACTGATAGATGACACGCTGCACATGACGCACAATTTCGATGTTGTGCAGTGGGATGCCGATGCCGCGCAGGAACTCTTAGTCGCCGCTAAAGAAGGCATTTTTCTTTTTGACAAGGGGCCGGAAAAATGGCAGCGCACACAGTTGGCCGGGGGCGCAGATTTGCCAGGTGCAGGCGAAATTCGTGTCGGCAAATTGCCGGGAGGCCGGCGCTTCATTGCCACGATTGAGCCGATGCACGGCAACATGATGGCTCTATACACAGCGCCCGATGCAAATGAAAACGGCGTCCATAGCCTGTGGCGCCGCCGCGTCCTTGCCGATGATTTGCGCGAGGGCCACGCCCTTGGCTGCGGTGATTTTCTGGGGCTTGGCTACGATCAGATTGTTGTTGGTTGGCGTGGCAAAAACGCCGAAGGTAAAACCGGCATTCGGCTTTATAAGCCATTGGATAATAAGGGCGAGCAATGGCGCCAGATGACGATTGATGACAATATAGCGTGTGAAGACCTCACTTTAGCCGATCTGAATGGTGATAAAAAACTCGACATCATCGCCTCAGGCCGCGCCACCAAAAATTTGATTGTCTATTTTGGCGAATGATATTTGTCGATAACAAAGCGAGGCTAAAATGAAAGGCCAAGAACTATTCGGCGTTATCGTTCGCACTTTGGGATTGATTTTTATCTTAGTTGGCTTGTTGTGCTTTATAGGGGCTATTCTCCAGGGCTTTCAGGCTGTGTCCTCTAAAGATGATGGACAAGTCTGTTTTCTTGTAGGTGTCGCTCTATCGCTTGTTGGATGGTTCTTTCTGCGTAACGCTTCCATCTTTGTGCGCTTTGCCTATCACGATGGCGAAGAGGGTGGAGAAGACCTGGTGTAATGATTCATTTCGCCACTTCTGTGATTGATTAAGCCGTTACCTTCCAAACCTCCGCCGGTCAAATTTAATACTCACCAGATTGTATTTGGGTAAGGGGTTCTCTTCATGCGCTTTTTGAAATTCGCAGCGTTAGCACTGTTGCTTTCGGTTTTGCCCGCGCGGGCAGCCACGGTTTTGGTAGAAGCCGAAGCCTTTAACACTTACGGCGGCTGGGTCAATGACCCGCAGGCGATGGATGTCATGGGTTCGCCGTATTTGCTGGCGCATGGTTTGGGTAAGCCCGTCGCAGATGCCACAACATCAACAACAATTCCGCAAAACGGCACCTATCGCGTCTGGGTTCGCACTATGGATTGGGTGGCGCGTTGGAAAGCGCCCGGTGCGCCCGGCAAGTTTCAAGTGCTGCTCGATGGCAAAGCCTTAACGCCAACCTTTGGCACCGAAGGCGCCGATTGGCACTGGCAGGATGGCGGCACGGTTGAATTAAAGCAAGGCCCACTCGAATTGAAACTGCACGATTTAACTGGCTTTGAAGGCCGCTGCGATGCCATTGTTTTAACTAACGAGCCGAACTTTTCTCCGCCCAACCAGATGCCTGCCATGGGTGCTTGGCGCCGTCAGGTGCTGGGTTTATCCGACAAAATCATTGATGGCGGCACTTATGATGTTGTTGTTATCGGTGGTGGCGTGGCCGGTTGCACCAGCGCCATCAGCAGCGCGCGGCTCGGTTTGAAAGTCGCGCTGATTCAAGATCGTCCGGTTTTAGGCGGCAACAGCAGTTCGGAAGTGCAAGTGTGGATCATGGGCAAAACGCGCCAGAAGCCGTATCCGGTTTTAGGCGAAATCGTCGATGAAATCAACGTGCCCACACCCAAAAGCAGCCCTGGTAAGCCCGAAGAATACGGCGATGCCAAGAAACTCAAAGTAGTGCAGGGTGAACCGAATATCTCGCTGTTTCTCAACGAACGCGCTTTTGCCGTGGGTATGAAGGACGGCAAAATCGCCAGCGTTTCCTCGCGCGACACGCGCACCGGCGAAGAAACCATCTATAAAGGCACTCAGTTTGTGGATTGCACCGGCGATGCCACTATCGGCTATTTAGCGGGCGCCGCTTTCGAGTTCAACAAAGAGCAGCATCTGGGTTCGAGCAACATGTGGCTGCCTAAAGATACCGGCGCGCCGGTTGCTTTTCCTAAAGAGCCGTGGATGATGGATTTAACGCGACGCAGTTATCCGATTCATATCAATCAACTGGGCAAGTGGGATTGGGAAAGCGGTTTTAACAAAGACATCATTCAAGATGTGGAGTCCATCCGCGACCACAACTTCCGCGCCATGTATAGCGTGTGGGCGGCCCTCAAAAACGACAAAAAGATGCACCCCAACCACGAATTGGTGTGGGCCGCTTACATTTCGGGCAAGCGTGAATCAAGGCGCCTACTCGGTGATTACTATTTGCGCGGCGAAGACATCACCAAGCGCAACATTTTCCCTGATAGCTGTGTGTCCTGCACATGGAGCATTGATATTCACTATCCTGAACCCAAACAGGCCAGTGAAGCGCCTGGTCAGGAGTTCATTTCCATCGCCAAGCACGGCAAATACGAAGGCGGGCCGTATCCTATTCCCTACCGCTGTTTTTATTCGCGCAATGTGCCGAACCTGTTCATGGCCGGGCGCAATATCAGCGTGGACAGCATCGCGCTTGGCCCGGTGCGTGTGCAGGGCACAACCGGCATGATGGGCGAAGTGGTGGGCCGCGCTGCCTCGCTCTGCAAGAAATATAACTGCACGCCGCGCGATGTTTACGAAAAGCATCTCGACGAACTGATTGCCTTATTCAGCAAGCGATTGAGCAATACACCGATGCCGCGCCAATTCGCCGGTTTTACTAACGACTTGACCGGCAAAGTTGGTGAAAACGTAGCCCGGCTGGCAAAAGTCACGGCGCTTGCGGAACCCTTATATGCCGATAGCGCGAAGTATCTAACTGATGGCCTGACACCAACCGACAATAACAAGCGCTGGGTGACGCGCAACAAGCCGCCGGTTACTATTGATTTTGAATGGGACAAGCCGCAAACCATCAGTGCCGCGCGCATTGTGACAGGCTATTTCCACGATGCCGATGTGACCGACCCGATTGTAGATTTTGTGTTGCAATGGCACGATGGCAAAGAGTGGAAAGACATTCCGAAAACGCGGGTCGAAAACAACGAAGACATTGACTGGAGCGTGCAATTCGAACCCGTCACTACGCGCCGTATGCGTTTGCTTATCGAACATTCACACGGAGACACTTCGCGCCTGTGGGAAGTGGAATTTTACGCGCCGAAGCCTTAAATGTTTTAGGCAAGGTTTTGAGCCAATTTCCAATTTCAATCTGGGCAGGACTCAGAATGACAAAACTTCTGCTGTTCATCCTACAGTAGCGATTCGCAAACTAATCTTCCAAACGCGACCATAAAAAGCGCCCTTTGTCTATAAAGGGCGCTTTTTGTTTTTGGGCCAATTTATGAAAACCTTCTCTCTTCTGGCTTTGCTGTTGCTGCTGAATGGTGCGATTGCGCAAAATGCCGCCCGTCCAAACTTTTTGTTTGTCATTAGTGATGATCATCGCTGGGACGTTTTAAGCGTGGTGCAACGGGAACAGGAAGCGCAGGGCAAAATCGCGCGCTTTCCGTGGTTTAAAACACCGCATCTGGATAAGTTAGCTAACCAGGGCGTGCGGTTTCGCAATGCCTTTGTAGTTAATTCATTGTGTTCACCAAGCCGCGCCTCCTTTTTAACCGGACGCTATAACCATCTTAATGGCATCGCCAACAACTTCACTCCGTTTCCGCAAAACAACGTGACCTGGGCGGGGGAACTCCGCAAAGCCGGCTACGCTACGGGTTACATCGGCAAGTGGCACATGGACAGCCAGAAAGGACAGCGCCCTGGCTTTGATTATTCGGCCAGTTATGTCGGGCATGGCCGCTACGACGATTGCCCTTTTGAAATTAATGGTGTTTCGCAACCAACCAAAGGTTATGTGGACGATGTAGCCACCGATTTTGCCATTGATTTCCTTAAAAAGAGCAAAGATAAACCGTGGGCGTTGGTCGTTGGATACAAAGCTCCACACGCCGACTTTACACCGCCCGAACGCTTGAAAAACGCCTTCGCCGGTGAGCAGGCTAACGCGGTGCCGAATATGAATAGCGGCCCGCCGTATCGCGATAACTGGCGTGTTACTCAGGACGCAACGCCGGTTAGCGGCAAAGTTCCGGCGCATCTCAACTATATGCGCTGCGTGGCGGGTGTTGACGACAATGTCGGACGCTTGATGCAAGCCTTAGACGAGCAGGGCGAAAGCGAAAACACGGTTGTGGTTTATGCCGGTGATAACGGCTTCTATTTGGGTGAACATCGCTTAGGCGACAAACGCTCGGCTTATGAAGAAAGCCTGCGCATCCCGCTGATTGTGCGCTATCCAAAGTTAAAATTGCAAAACGCAATCGAAGACCGCATGGCGCTCAACATTGATCTGGCACCGACG
This sequence comes from Abditibacteriaceae bacterium, assembly GCA_036399215.1. GTDB lineage: Bacteria > Armatimonadota > Abditibacteriia > Abditibacteriales > Abditibacteriaceae > DASWNL01. Next base: position 2,065 of record DASWNL010000182.1, on the reverse strand, counting down.
TTCTTGGATTTCGCGGGCGTTCCTATTCCCGAAACCATGCAGGGCAAAAGTTGGCGCCCGCTGTTGGAACAGAAACCCAAACCCACACTCTGGCGTGACCGCTTTTTCTATGAGTATTTCTGGGAGCAGCAGCGCGGCGGCAGCCCACCGACTTTAACAGCATTGCGCACGGAGAAAGCCAAGCTCATTCACTATAAAGATCATCCTGAATGGAGCGAGCTATTCGATTTAAGCGCCGACCCTTACGAGACGAAAAATTTATATAACGATGCCAATTACACCGCTTTACGGCGCGAAATGGAAAGTGAGCACGAAAAGCAAAAAGCGTCAGTTGGCTATGTCATTCCTCCTTATGCCTCCGATCCTGAAAAAATACCGCCCCAGGTAGCACAGGCTATTAATAGATGGGTTTTAGAGTTTCGCTTCGATAAAGACGGCGAAAGAATCCTGGCGGCATCTACCAGGCTAAACGCTGGCGCTATTACACAGGGCGCAATTCTGGGTGAGGGGCGCGATGGCAAAAAAGCTTTGCGTCTGGATGGAAAATCTTATGTCGAAGTGCCCAAAAGCGAAGCGTTGCGGCCCGATTTGAAAGCGTGGGCTATTGAAGCTACTTTCAAAGCGGAAAAACCAGATGGGATGATTGTAGCGCGCGGCGGCGCTTCCAATGGCTACGCTTTGTTTCTGGAAAAAGGCCGTCCGGTTTTTGCCATCACCTCGGCTAATCAACTATCGCGTGTCACGGCGCCGGTTGAGGTCACCAATCGGTGGGTGACAGTCCGCGCACGATTAACCGCAGATAAACAACTGAAAATTTCGATTGACGGCCAGGAAATCGCATCGGCCAAAGCCAGAGATTACATCAACGCAGACCCAAAGGAAGATATGCAAATCGGAGTCGATAGGGGCAGTCAGGTGTTTGGTGCGGCCAATGTGCCGGAATTTACCGGCCTAATTGAGTTCTTGCGCCTTTATAGCGGCGCCTTACCGTGAAATACTGGAAGCATCCATGAAATTTCGCTTCCTGCTGGTTTTACTACTTCTTACTTCGTCGCTTCACGCCAAAACAAAACTCATCGTCTGGGGTTTGCAATCGGGCAAGGAAACTAAGGCTCTCGACGCACAAGTCACTGAGTTTGAAAAGCGCAATCCCGATATAGATGTGTCGCTGCTTTCGATGGGTGCGGGCGCGATGAACCCGCAAAAGCTGATGACAGCCATTGTGGGCGGCGTGCCGCCGGATGTTATCAACCAAGACCGCTTCACCATCGGCGACTGGGCTTCACGTGATACCTTTCGGCCTCTCGATGATTTTATAGCTGAAGACAAGAACAAGCCGGACGGCATCCGCGAAAGCGATTACTACTCGGCTGCATGGCAGGAGGCCGAATATGAAGGGAAGGTTTACGCCATCCCCAGCGGCATTGATGACCGCATGTTGTTTTATAACCGCAAGATGCTGCGCGAAGCCGGCTATAACGCGCCTCCGCAAACCTGGGAAGAGTTATTGGAAATGTCCAAGAAACTCACCAAGCGGCATCCCAAGGGCACTTACGAGCGCATCGGCTTCATTCCTAACTACGGCAACTCATGGCTCTATTTGTATTCCTGGCAAAACGGCGGCGAGTTCATGTCGCCCGATGGCCGCAAATGCACCTTAAACAATGAACATTCGGTTGGCGCCTTGAAATACATGGTCAAGGTGTATGACGAATTGGGTGGTTACTCCAACGTCAGCATTTTTCAAAGCGGCTTTCAGGGCGAAGAGCAAGACCCATTTTTTACCGGCAAAGTCGGTATGGTCATTACAGGCAACTGGATTTTGAATGGCATCGCGCGTTATGCGCCCGGTCTTGATTTTGGCGTGGCTCCGGCCCCGGTTCCGGCTGCTCGCTTGCGCGGTGAAGGCCGCTTTAAGGGTCAGCCCAAATTCATTACCTGGAGCGGCGGCTTTTCTCTCGCGATTCCCAAAGGTGCCAAAAAAGCGCGCGAAGCGTGGCGCTTTATCAAGTGGATGAATTCTCTGGAAGCGACCATCCTCGGCAACAAAATTCAAAAGGCTTAC
>DASWNL010000181.1:0-6417 GCA_036399215.1 Abditibacteriaceae bacterium | reverse complement strand
CACCATCTGCGCCACCAACGCCTAACATCAATAATCGAGCGACTCGCTTTCCGCAGTTTCGCCCGCGTTTTTCTAAACCAATACTATTTGGCCTTAACGGCGCTTTAGGCTGCCTGCTCGGCGCCTTATTAGGCGAATTTGTTTTGGCTTTTTTACTGCCGCCCCCACCGCCGCCTGCGCCTGCTGTAGATCTGATGTTCGTGGTGGATAGAACCGGCAGTATGACCAAGGAAATCGAGGGTGTTAAAGACGGTATTGGGCAATTCGCCGAAGAGTTCAACGCGCGCGGCCTGCAATCGCGCACCGGCCTGTTGGCTTTTGGCGACCGTTTTTCTCGTAGTCGTAGTGAGCCGCACATTCTGTCATTCAATGGCGAGCGATTTACCGATGACACCGAAGCATTTCGCGCCGAAGTATCGCGTATTGACCAGGTGGGTGGCGGCGACAGGCCGGAAAGCAGTTACGATGCCCTCGCCGAAGCAGCACGGCAGCCTTTTCGGCCTGAAGCGAAAAAGATCATTGTGCTGATTACCGATGCACCACCGCAACGGCCCGATAAAGAAATCCAAGACCCCGCCACTATTTTTCAACTCTTCAAAGAGCGCGGCATAGATCAATTTCATATCATCACCAAAACCGAGTTCATGGAGTTTTTCACACCATTACAAAGTGCGGCGCCGGGCCAAAGTTTTGTTTTGGAGGAAGATGGCCGTAGCGGCTTTGACCAGATTTTAGTGGGCATCGGCAGTCGCATTGCGGAATCTATTCGCAGCGTGTCCGGCAATCGTCAATTTAGTGCCGACCAGTTTCGGCAAGTGCTGCTTGTCACTGCGTTATGGACGGCGCTTTTGGCTGCCGGTATTTCGCTGTGGCTCATTGTTGGACAAAAATTATATCTGCGTCAGCCACTCAGTTGGAATCGTTTCGATAAGCAAATCATCTTCGGTGCGTTAGGTGGCCTTTTCGCCGGTTTTATGGCCGGCGGCGCCGGACAATGGCTTTTTACCGGCGCTGGACAAAGTGAAACAGCGCGCGTAATAAGCTGGACGATTTTAGGTGCTTGTATCGGTTGGGGACTCTCTTGTTTTGTGCCGAATTTAGCGCGCGGCAAAGCTGCTTTAGGCGGTGCATTGGGCGGTTTTGTGGGTGTGCTGGCCTTTTTGCTTTTATCAAATATGCTGGCCGAGTGGCTGGGCCGACTTTCGGGCGCCGCGATTTTAGGCTTTTGTATCGGCTTGATGTTAGCTTTGATTGAACTCGTGACGCGCCATGCCTGGATTGAAGTGGCGCATGGTGATAACGAAACCTGGATCGTCAATTTAGGCGAAGCGCCACTGCGCGTCGGCAGCCGCGAAATTTCGGAAATTTACATTCGCAATGTTGAACCGGATGCCTATCGTTTTCGACTGGAAAAGGGACAAGTCCACCGTGAAACTATTGCGACGGGCGAAAGCCTCGAAATGCGCAACGGCGAAACATTGACTGTGGGCGAAACGGTTCTTACTCTGCGCACACAAACCGATAATTAATCTCGATAGACCAATAGAACAGGCGCAAGGCACGGAGCAAAACCTACAGAGAGGCAATGCAATTTTCGTTTAATTTTGCCCATTGTTCGCGTGCTTGCGTTAGCAGGCGGCGGCGACGATTGGCACCATAGCGCATGAAGTTGGCTACGTCCAGCGGCCACTGCGTTTGGTCTTGGCCGAAGGCTTCGATGACTTTTTCGTGCAATACACTGCGATCTTGCATTTCGCCTAAGGTGTCCTGCAACTGCGTAATTTGCTTAACATAATTCTTGACATCAACCTCAAAGCAGGGCGTGAAAAATTCCAGGGTGTAGCGCAATCGCTTCAAGGATTTTCGTAGTTCATGCTGGCCGAATTCATCGTTTGGATCATCCAGTGAAGGTGCATGGCTTAACACTTCAGCTTTACGATGCGGGATGATGGGCTGCACGGCTGCTTTGAGTGGTGGATTTGGCTCGCCGGCTGCCGGCAAGCCCAAGCTGTAACGCCCAAACTCTTCACGCAAGTTTTGAGGCCGCGCCGCTTTGTTGACGCGCTTGACCATCACTTTAAAGGCTTTGCTACGCTCGTCCAAAAAATAGTGGCGCAATTCAGCTAGGCCCGAATCCTCGGCGATAGGGGCACGCAAGCGCGTTTTGGCGTAATCGTCGAGATAATCATTCAGCACATCATAATCGCGCACGGCGCCCAGTTCATCACCCAGTCGGCCCAGTTTCTTGCGCCAGCCTTGCATTTCGCGGCGCAAATAGGGCGCGACTAAGGAAGTTTCTGCTTTCTTTTTCTCGCCCTCAAAGTTTTGCAGTGCGCTCCGCAAGCGACGCACGGCAACACGCATATCATGCAGCGCTTCGGCATCGCCTTCAAGCGTGCCGGGTGCGTTCTGCCACGCGACTTGCCATAAATGCCACAGCAGCTTGCGCGCGCCTTTAAGCAATGATTCGTCACCAATAATTTTTGCGTCTTTCGCAATATCAGTCATGATAATTAACGATGAAGGCCGGGCGCCCTCTGGCAGGAGATGAGGGATGAATTTTCATCCTTCCTCCTTCATCCCTCATCCTTCAGAAAGCGGTTTATCTACGGCGACAGCGGGCCGTTTGGGCGCTTCGGTAAAGTCGAAAACTGTGAGTGGGCCGCGCCGTCCGGTATGATGGCGCAGTAAAGCGACGCCGCCTAAAATGATGGCATCATCACCCAAGATGCTTTGCTCAATTCTGAGCTTTTTGCCGGTTCCCGGCATAGCAACTCGCAGGGCCGTTTTTTCGATAACGGGCAGCATCCATTTGCCGCAACCTTCAATAACGCCGCCACCAAAAACAATCACTTCGGGGTCGACGATATGCAAGACCGAAGCCGTTGTCAGCCCCAGTAAATAACTCGAACGGCGAATGACTTCGGTGACCAGAGGGTCTTTCTTTTCCAGGGCTTTTTTCAATTCGCCCGAACGAATGCGCTTGAGTTTGGGGTCTTTGGCGATCTCGGTTAAGACCGAAGTTTGTCCTTCATTCAAAATGGCATGACGCAATTGATTTTCAATGGCGGTGCGCGAGCAAAGGTCTTCTAAAAACAAGTGCTTGTTACCACTGGCGCCAATGAATTCGCCGGCTTCAAGTGGAATCAGTAGATGCCCGATTTCACCACCCAGGCCACGATGACCTTCGATAAGCCGGTCGCCGATAACCAAACCTCCACCAATGCCGGTGCCGACGAAAATGCCAAAAGCGCTTTTCATGCCGCGCGCCGCACCCAGCCAACATTCGCCAAGCGTGCCAAGATTTACATCATTACCGATAAAAGTCGGCACACCGAATTTTTTGCGAATGAGTTCGCCGAGCGGCGTTTTGGAAAGCGGGGCATTGGGCGTGAAAATTACGTTGCCGGTAGTGGTTTCTACAACGCCCGGCACACCCAGACAGATGCCGCCTAAATCGGCGGTTTTAAGATTCGCATCGCCAATGACTTTCTCTATGGCGCTGAGAAGCTGGTCGAGCATCGCCTTGCGCGAATCGCGATTGGTGCGCTCTTTATGGCGCGAAAGTATAGCGCCGTCTTCGGTTACCGCTGCTGCTAAGATTTTGGTGCCGCCAACATCTACCGCCACGAAATGATTTGCCATTCAAATTCTCCCAGTTCCAACGCCCTGATTTTACGTGTCCTGCGCCTTGTCTTCAACTGCATTTTCTAAAGACTGCTTCACCGATTGCAAAACCGGATCGGTGCCTGTCCCGGCACGACCATCAGCAGAAGGCGGCGCGGAGTTATTGGGATGAGGCCGTATTTTTAAATCTATGCTTTGCGACAAGTTGGCCGGGGGCAGGGCGCCAGCACGGGCCGGTAAAAACTTAGTGTCGTCACCTGGCTTTTCTTCGTTGGCTTTTTGCATCAGCCATTCCTGGGCACGAAACGGTTTTTCATTGGAGCGGCGGCGCGCACGAGCGTAGCATCCATCGCTTCTCATCAGGCGTGCCTTGGTATTATCACGCAGGCAACTACCGAGGATTTCATCGCGCAGACGCTTTTTCAGGTCAGGGTCTAAAATCGGAAAGAGGGTTTCAATGCGACGGAAAAAATTACGTGGCATCCAGTCGGCGCTGCCGCAGTAAATCTCTTCGTTGCCGTCGTTGTTGAAATAAAATATGCGCGAGTGCTCCAGATAACGATCTACAATTGAGCGGACGCTGATATTCTCACTCACTCCCGGCAAGCCCGGACGCAGGCAACAAATACCGCGCACAATGAGATCAACTTTCACGCCCGCCTGCGAAGCACGATAAAGCGCGCGAATAATTTGCGGGTCAACCAGCGCATTCATTTTAACGATGATATGCGGAGTGGCGCCGCGCTTTGTGGAGCGACTTTTGGCGGCGCGTAAAGCTTGCGCGGTTTCGCGTTCGATCAAATCCAAAAAAGTTTGATGCAGGCGAAACGGTGCCATGTGCAATTGCAACAAGCCAGTGTATTGGCCCATGCCGGTCATCAAATTGAAAATCTTCGCTACGTCTTCGCCGATTTCGGGGCGCGCTGTCAGCAACCCGACATCGGTGTAAAGCCGCGCCGTGACTTCGTTGTAATTGCCGGTGCCCAGATGAACATAGCGCCGAATTGTCTTGCCTTCTTCGCGTCGCACGACAAGCGACATTTTGCAGTGCGTTTTCAGGCCAACCATGCCATAAAGCACGTGAACACCGGCTTCTTCCATCGCCCGCGCCCATTGAATGTTGTTTTCTTCATCAAAGCGCGCTTTCAGTTCGACTAAGGCCGTCACTTGCTTGCCGTTTTGCGCGGCACGCATCAGGGCGCGCACGATTGGCGAATCACCGGAGGTGCGATAAAGCGTTTGCTTAATCGCTAAAACCTGGGGGTCGTCAGCGGCGCCTGCAATAAAATCCACCACAGGCTGAAAACTTTCGTAAGGATGATGAAGCAGAATATCAGCACGCCGAATAGCGGCGAATAGGTCATTGGCTTCGTCAATCTGGCGCAGCGCGCGCGGCACAACCGGGACAAAAGAGGGGTCTTTCAGTTCGGGCTTGCGCACAGCCGAATAAACCGTCATCAGGCGTGTAAGATTAATGGGGCCGTCCACTTCATAAAGGTCAATCGGCTCCAGTTCAAAAGTGCGCAGTAACATGGCGCGCACTTGCGGGTCACAGCCGCGCTGCACCTCCAGGCGCACGGCATCGCCGCGCCGCCGTTTCTGCAAATGCTCATGCATCGCTTCCAATAGATTATCGGCTTCGTCTTCGTCAATGTAGAGTTCCGAATTGCGCGTCACGCGAAACGCATAGCAACCCAAAACGCGCAGACCGGGAAACAACTGGTCAATGTGCGTGGAGATCAGCGATGATAAAAAGACATAGTCCGCCGGCCCCGGCCCGGTAATTTCTGCGGGCAGTTCTACCAGGCGCGGCAACACGCGCGGCACCTGCACCACGCCCAGGCGACCGGCCTGCGAGGGATTCCAGTTTTCAAATAAGGCGCCCTGCGAAGGCCCGCCGCCCGGCGCATCCAGCAAAACCGCGAGGTTCAAACTCTTGTTCAACAACTGCGGAAACGGATGGGAAGGGTCAATCGCTAAAGGTGTGAGAACAGGAAATACCTGATCTCGGAAATATTGCGCTGCCCATTGTTGTCCTTTTTCATCAAGGTCTTCAACGGTCATCAAATCTACGCCTTGCTCGGCCAAACCGGGCACGATTTCGCGATTGTAACAGCGATACTGCTCTTGCACCATGCGCGTGACGCGCCTTTGAATTTCGGCTAACGACTCGGCAGGGCCAAGGCCGTCGGTTTCGGTTTTTTGCGAACCGGTTTCAATCTGGCGCTGCAAACCGGCCACGCGAATTTCAAAAAATTCATCGAGATTCGACGAAACGATGGAAAGAAACTTCAAGCGTTCGAGTAGGGGATTGGTATCATCTAAAGCTTCTTCCAAAACGCGCTGATTAAAATCGAGCCACGACAATTCGCGGTTGACATAGAGCGATGGTTGATCAAGATTTTGCACCGGCGCAACAGGGCGCGCTTTGGTTTTGCTGGATTTCGTTGGAGAAGCGGGGGACTTTTTACGGGCGGAAACGGGCATGGAAAGATTCCTGAAAGAATGTTGAAAAGGTTTCGGACAGAGCGAAAATAAGTCTGTTTTGCGTTCTTTTAGCATAACGCGATTAGCACGCTCTGTTGTTAAGTTACGCCACAGTGCGTGATAATTTAAGTCATGAAACTCTATGTCTTGCGCCACGGCAAGGCCGATTGGCCTGATTGGGACAAAGAGGATAGCTTGCGGCCTTTAACTGAAAAAGGCAAGGGGGAATTGCGACGCGCGGCGGAGTTCTTTAAGCAAATTGGCGTGACGCCAGACCATATTGTTACGAGTCCCTTGCCACGC
>DASWNL010000180.1:0-11471 GCA_036399215.1 Abditibacteriaceae bacterium | reverse complement strand
AATATTGAGAGAGCAAGCCACCGTTATCTCGGTTGGTCTTGGGGTTTTAGTAGTTATATCCTTGCTCGGTCTATTGCATAAAAAGCAAATTCCTTGTGTGTTGTGGAAATCTGTTTTAGCTATGTGGGCTGAATTTGGCCTTGTTGCTATTTTCATTTACTGCGTTTCCTATTTACTGAACTTTCCTCAATACGACGAACCCTCCTCTGGATTCCAATTTCCAGTTTGGGAAGTGTGGTTCATGCGACTAACTCTCATATTTTGTTTATTGCTTGCAGTCGCCCGTCCATTTATAGAGAGGACAATTCCTAAAGTTTTGCAAACTTACCATGATTCGTTTAGGCTGAATTACCAATGGAAAAAATCAAAGTTTTAGTTTCGGGCGCGGCGGGGCGCATGGGGCGTGAAGTGGTGAAGGCAGTTGTGGGCGAAGAAGAAACCCAACTTGTTGGCGCTGTTGATAGAAATTTAGTGGGCCGTGATGCCGGTGAAGTCGCGGGTGTTGAAGCGCAAAATGTGCTGATTCAAGAGGATTTAGCGACGGCTTTGAAAAACAGCGGGGCGCATGTGGCGGTGGACTTTTCGACGCCGCAGGCGGTGCGCGCCAATATTCAAATTATGCTCGATAACGGCGTGGCGCCGGTTGTTGGCACGACGGGTTTGAAGCAAAGTGATTTGGATGAAATTGATGCCGCCAGTCGCAAAGCGAACGTGCCGGTTTTTATTGCGCCAAACTTTGCCATCGGCGCGGTTTTAATGATGAAGTTCGCAGCCGAGTGCAGCAAGTTGTTCGAACACGCGGAGATTATCGAGTATCATCATGAAAAGAAGTTGGATGCGCCCAGCGGCACGGCTTTTAAAACGGCGCAGGTGATGATTGAAGCGCGTGGAAGTGATTTTGCGCATGTCGGCGGCGATGAGGAAAGCGATGGCTCAGCGGCGCCGGGATCGCGCGGCGGTCAGATGGGCGGCATTGCCATTCATTCCATTCGCACGCCGGGTTATTTAGCGCATCAGGAAGTCATTTTTGGCATGGCCGGTCAGACTCTAACCATTCGCCATGATACCATCACACGCGAATGTTATATGCCGGGCGTGTTGCGCGCTGTCAAAGCCGTGCGCGGCTTGCAAGGTTTGACTTATGGCTTGGAAAAGATTTTGTGACAATGATTTAATAGAACGCGAATCGCGCAAAATGACGCTAATTTTCATAAAAGAATTTGCGTTAATTCTCAGAAATTTGCGTAATTTGCGTTCTATGAATGATGTGTTGAAGGATTGAATTTGAACGATGAGTAAAAAGAAAGTCGCCGTTATCGGCGCGACGGGCATTGCTGGCCAGCAGTTTTTAGCCGCGTTGCCCAATCATCCTGATTTTGAAGTAACCCATCTGGCGGCTTCGGCGCGTTCGGCGGGCAAAAAATACATTGATGCCTTGCGCGAGCCGTCCGGCGCTATCGGTTGGTGGTGCGATGAAGCGCTTAGCGATGAATATGCGCAGATGCCGGTTATTAATGCCGAAGATTTAGATGCACGCGATGTAGATATTGTGTTTACAGCATTGGAAAGCGACGCGGCTAAGATTCTTGAGCCAAAATACGCGCAGACCACACCGGTTGTTTCAACGGCCAGCGCGTTTCGTTATTTTGATGATGTGCCGATTTTTATTCCCGGCGTGAACAACTCGCATGTTTCCCTCCTGAAAAGGCAGCAAGAAGAGCGCGGCTGGAAGGGATTCGTGACGCCCATTCCCAACTGCACTACGACTGGCCTTGCCATCACTTTGAAGCCGCTCTTTGATGCCTTTGGCGTTGAAGGCGTCATCATGACTTCGATGCAGGCCATGAGCGGCGCAGGGCGGCGCGGCGGCGTTCTCGGTCTGGATGCGATGGAGAATGTGATTCCTTACATCTCCGGCGAAGAAGAAAAAGTGCAGAAAGAAACGCAGAAGATTTTAGGCGCGATGGGTCAAAATGGTATTGATTCGGCGCAGTTTTCGGTTTCGGCCACTTGCACTCGCGTTGGCGTTTTGGACGGTCATACTGAAGCCGTTTTCGTGGCGACCAGAGAAGCGTGTAGCGCCGAAGATGCCGCCAGAGTGATGCGCGAATTTACTGGTGGTTTAGATGGCCTGCCCAGTGCGCCTAATCCAATGATTCATGTTTTCGATGACCCGTTTCGCCCGCAGCCGCGCCGTGACCGTAACATGAACGACGGCATGACCACAACCGTAGGCCGCTTGCGTGAGGAAACAACATTGGGCAAGCATGGTGTGAAATATGTGCTGGTGTCGCACAATACCAAAATGGGCGCGGCACGCGGCGCGATTCTGGTTGCGGAACTTTTGATGCGCGATGGATATATCCGATAGCCAAATTGAACGCAGCTTAGCACGAACCGAAAGGCGTCACGCGGAAGCGATAGCCACACGTCGTCGCCAAAAACGCAATGCCACTCTGGGATTGGTGTTGTTGGTGGTGCTTGTCGTTTTGGGCGGCATGTTCTTGGGCGCGCGGTCGGGTTCGCAGGCGCCTGTGGTTTCTACAGTCGTTTTAACCTGGCCGATGAAAGATGCCGCTACACCGCAACAGTTCATCGCCGATGGCGCGACGCTTCTCATCAAAAAGGGTCAGGCTTTGAACTTGAGCGTGCCCCAAGCCAATGTTTGGGATGCGGTGTGGAAAGCGGGCACGGTGCAAACGAAAGGTGATAGTTACGTTTGGAAACCGCAAGGCCACAGTTCCCATTTAACCGTTGAGATTCGGCCACGTTGGACAGGCTGGAGAAAGCTCTTCTCCTGGAGCCGCCCGATGCGTGAGATTCATCTGCGCGGCCTGGCAGGCACGCCACTTGAAAGCGGAGACAATTCTCGCCACGAAGTCGAAACGCCCACTGGTGGCCTGTGGTTGGCTAATCGCACTTTAGCTAAAGTGCCGGTGCGTTATGATGAACGCGCTTTACAGGTTCTGAGCAGCGTAGCACAGAATCTTGGTCAATCTCAGGGTGACAGTGCAACAGCCGATGAACCTGTGTGGCAATTGATTCCATCGTTTACGGGTGACAAAGCCTTGCCCGGCGATATTGGCACCTCGGCGCTTTTAAAAACGGCGCAGCCGGCTGAAGATGCGCGCCGCGCGTTTCAAATTCTCAATCGCACGGTTCCCAAAGCCACCATTAAAGTCATTGTTGAGAAGGGCAAACCGGGTGACCCTGGTGAGGCGCGTTTTCGGCTCTCCTTCGATGACAAGGGCGGTCGTTTCGTATGGGTGCAAAACCAGGGTAACGAAGAATCTGAGCCTGAGGATTGGTTGGCGGATGAAATTGCTGAAGAAGCTACTCCAACGGCGCAAGAATCAGAAACAAACACAACCACAGAATAACGGATAACGAAAATGGAATCTCCTTTTGGCCCTTTAATTACTGCGATGGCCACGCCGTTCACAGCAGAGGGCGTTGTGCATTACGAACGCGCTGAAGAGTTGGCGCAGCGCTTAGTCGAAAACGGTTCAACTGGCCTGGTTGTTTCGGGAACAACCGGCGAAGGCCCCACTCTGACGCCGGAAGAAAAACTCGAACTGTTTCGTCGTGTGAAAAGTGCCGTCAATGTGCCGGTTATTGCCAATACGGGCGACAACGAAACGGCTTTTTCGATTGAATTTTCGCGCCAGGCACAAGAAACCGGTGTTGATGGTTTGCTACTTGTGGTGCCGTATTACAATCGCCCCAATCAAGAAGGCTTGTATCAGCATTTTAAAGTCATCGCCGAAAGCGTTGAGTTGCCCTGTGTGCTTTATAATGTTCCGACGCGCACCGCGCGTAATCTGGAAGCAAAAACCGTGGCGCGCTTATCAGAAGTCAAAAACATTATTGGCGTGAAAGAAGCCAGTGGGGACTTGGCGCAGGTGGGCAACATTCGCAACTTGTGCGGCCCCGATTTTTATTTATGGAGTGGCAACGACGGCGACGTTTTGCCTTTTGTTGCCATCGGCGGTCATGGCGTGATTTCCGTGATGAGCCATGTAGCCGGCAAGAACATGCGCCGTATGATGGACGCCTGTTGGAAAGGCGACTGGCAATCCGCCCGTGATGAGCATCTGAATCTGCTGCCCGTCGCCGAAGCACTCTTTCCCGCCACTTCGCCCAGCCCTGCACCGATCAAAGCCGCACTAAAATTGCAAGGCTTCGATGTAGGCGGCCTGCGTTTACCTCTGGTTGAAGCCGGCGAAAGCGATGTCGAAACCTTGCGCGGGGCCATGAGCGCCGCCGGACTTTTATAGTAGTGGTCAGTGTCCAATGGACAGAAATGCTGACTCCTAACCACTGATCACTAACCACTGAAAAATGGATCGTCAACGAATTCTGCTGGAGTTGGCCGAGGAAGTCAGGGTTTGTCCGCTTTGTCGCCTGGCTCAAACGCGCACCCAGGCGGTGCCGGGCGAAGGCGATCCGTTTGCGAAGCTGATGTTCATCGGCGAAGGGCCGGGCGAAAATGAAGACAAGACCGGGCGGCCCTTTGTCGGCAAGGCCGGACAATTGCTCAATCGCTTGCTGCGCGATATAGGACTCAAACGCGAGGATGTTTTTATCGCCAATGTGGTAAAGTGCCGTCCGCCGGGCAATCGCGAACCGCTGCCCGATGAAGTGGCGGCCTGCAACGATTGGCTAATGGCGCAAATTGCCTGCGTGCAGCCGGAACTAATCGGCTTATTAGGCGGCAGCGCGGTTAAAGCAGTGCTTGATCCCGAAGCGCGCATTACACGAATGCGCGGCAAGATTTATCGTAAGAACGGCCTGCTGTTTATGCCGCTTTTTCATCCAGCCGCCGCCTTGCGCCGCGCGGAATGGATGCCCGATTTGGAAGGAGATTTTCAGCGTTTAAAAGCGCTGCTTAATCAGCCGCCAAACGAAGATGAGATTATTGATCTGACACCGCGCGAAGAGAAAGTTGAAACATCGTCTGTCGAAGAGCAGACGCTTTCGCTATTTTAGATTGCGGTTCTTACACAAAATGAATTCGGACATCTCGGCAGCCGTTGTGCTGCCGTTTTATTTGCAAAATTTAATGAAGGAGATTGTTGTGAAACAATGAGTCGAGACGAAATTAAAATTATCCCCTTAGGTGGGGTTTGTGAAATCGGCAAGAACATGATGCTATATGAATACGATGAGCGCATTCTCATCGTAGATTGCGGCGTAATGTTCCCCGACGAAGAGCTACCGGGCGTTGATTTGATCATCCCGGATTTTACCTATCTGCGCGAAAACCGTGACCGCATTGCTGGCTTGGTGTTAACGCACGGCCACGAAGATCACGTCGGCGCCATGGGCTACTTTCTGCGCGATTTTCCCGAAGTGCCGGTTTATGGCGCGCCCTTAACGCTGGGCATCATGGGCGGCAAACTGCGTGAGCAGCCTGTTGACCCAAAGTCATTGAATACCCACACAGTTAATCCCGGCCAAACGGTGCGCATCGGCCCGTTCGATGTGGAATTTATTCGCGTTGGCCATTCGATTCCCGATGCCTGTGGTTTAGCCATTACAACCGGGCTTGGCACGGTCATTCAGAGTGGTGACTTCAAATTCGACCAAACACCCGTTGATGGCAAGCCGCCGCAGTTCGCGCGCTTCGCGCAATACGGCGAAAGCGGCGTTTTGGCATTGCTTTCCGATTCGACCAACGCTGGTCGCGCCGGTTTAACCGGCAGCGAAGCTAGCGTGCGCCCCGGTTTGGAACGCATTTTCGCTGATGCACCGGGCCGCATTATGGTGGCGAGTTTCGCTTCCAATGTGCATCGTGTGCAGCAAGTCTTGGACATTGCCCATCTTTATGGGCGTCGTGTGGCCTGCACTGGTCGTTCGATGCTGACCATCACCAAAATCGCGCAAGAGTTGGGTTATCTGCATCCGCCGCAGCCGATTATAGACATCGAGCAGATTGATGATTATGCCGACAGTGATGTTTGCATTTTGATGACTGGTTCACAGGGCGAGCCTTTGGCAGCGCTTTCCAAAGTGGCGCGCAATCAGAATCGCTTTATTGAATTGCACGATACCGATTCGGTGGTTTTGTCCTCCACGCCGATTCCCGGCAACGAAGGCGCGATTTACAAAATTATCAACTCGCTGAGCATGGCAGGCGCCCACGTTTATCGTCCGCCGCACCACAATGTTCACGTTTCGGGACATGGCAATCAGGAAGATTTGAAACTGATGCTGCATCTGACACGTCCGCGCTTTGCCATTCCCTATCATGGCGAGCCGCGCCACATGATGGCTTATGCCGACATCTGTGAGCAAATCGGCTTTGTCCGCGAAGAGATTCCGTTTTTGCAAGTCGGTGATGTGCTAAGTGTGTCGCCTAATCGCTGCGAAATCGTCGGGCAAGTGACTGCCGGGCCGGTCTTGGTAGATGGCTTAACCGTTGGCGATGTTGGGCACTCGGTTTTGCGTGACCGGCGCCATTTAGCCGATGACGGTATTATCGTGGCGACTGTCATTTTGGATAAGCAAACGGGCGCCGTTTTAAGCGGCCCTGACCTGACGCAGCGTGGATTTTTGCATCAGCCGAACTCGGAAGAGTTCATGACCCGCGCCACCGAAATGGTGCTGGAAAAACTGCAAACGCTGCATCACACGCCGCCCGGCGACGAGCAGGGCATTGGCCGTCTGGTGCGCGATACGCTGGCGAACTTTGCCTGGTCAACCTATAAGCGCAAGCCGATGGTCGTGCCGGTGGTGATGGAAGTTTAACGATTGACAATTGTAGATTGACAATTGTAGATTTCAGAATCGTCAATCTACAATTGTCAATCTACAATCGAAAGATGTTTGATATGAACTACATTCTCATTTACGGCCTGGCCGGAGCGTTGGGTGCGCTGCCTTTCGCGGCGCAGGCGCTGCAAAATAACGCAGCACCCTTACAGACGGTGACAACGCCGCCACTGCGCTTGAAAAACGCTGCCGATCTCGCCAAGTATGAGCCTGCGCGTGGCGTTTACTTAGGCGCAGCGCTGGATTTCTCCAAATTGCCCGAAGTTGGGGATAACCCGGAAAAGTTCGCTTCAATCATGCGCGATTACGAAAAGGAAGTCGGGCGCGAACAAGCCATTTACACGCAGTTTTTTCACTTCCCGCACGAAGACGGCACTTTCCCTGGTTGGGATAAGCACCCCTGGGGCTGGGCCAGCGCACAAGATTTTGCCTCAGCCGCGCACGGCCTCGGCGCCGCGCCCCTTCTCACTTTAGAACCGATGAAGCCTCGCGTTTTTGTGGACGGTTGGGCGCCGGGCGCGCCGGCTTATGAAGCAACCAAAGCCTTCGCGCAGGGCGCCGGTCAGTGGAACAGACCGCTGTTTATTCGCTTCGCACATGAAATGAACGGCTCCTGGTATCCCTGGGCCGAGTGGATTGATAAAAACAAGAACTTGCAACGCGATCCGGGCGAGGAAACTGGCTTCTGGCCTGCTGATTACCAGAAAGCCTATCGCAATGTGTCACTGCTATTTCGCCAATATGCGCCCAATGCGGCTCTTGTTTGGTGCCCCAATTCGGGACTTTTAGGCGGCGCCAAACGCGATGTGTTTCGGCCCTGGTATCCGGGCGATGATGTGGTTGACTGGGTTGGTCTGGATATTTATGAGCGCGGTTGGACAATGCCGATGCCCGGTGCGCATTTGTGGGGAGGCATGTTGCATCGTAATATGTCGTGGGACATGGCCGACGATAACAATACTCCGCAAAACGAAAGCGTGGATTTTTACAAAACTTTCGCCGTCGAAAAAAACAAGCCAATGATGCTCGGCGAAACTTCAGCTACGCTTTCCTATCGCAGCGATTTAACCGATGCCCAACGTGCCTTGCTTTCCTATCAATGGCGCGCCGGTAGCTGGAACGATGCCGAATATGGCTGGCTGCAAACCGTTTACGGCACCACCAATTTCAAAGCGCAAAAATTCGTCAAACCCATTGACCGCGAGTTTCCCAAACTCAAAGCCATCACCTGGTTTCACATCGCCAAAAAAGAAGACATTCCCGTTGAAAAAACCGTGGGCACGCAAAAGCAAGTTGTATGGTTCAACAACGGTTTCGGCGATTACCGCATCGGCGCCACAGCCCGCGAAGGCGGCCAACGCCCCTTTGAACGCGAAGAAATCAGCCTCTTTCAACGCCTGACTGATAACCCGCATTTTCTAACCAAGATTCAGTGAAAGAGGCCCTCAAGAAATTTCTTGAGGGCCTCTTGCTTGATCATCGTGTAAATCTCAGAAATTGTCAGAAATTGGTCGCCAAGGTTGTCTACTGTTTGACAATCTTTGTCCGTCGAATCACATATAATAGGAACAATTTTACGTTTCTTCAAAATTCACCTGCGGAATGAATGAGTGATTCATATGCATCTGGCAATCGAAAAACGCTTAAAACAAGCGGCGAAGTGGCTCCTCGTGTGGGTTGGCAAATTACCAAATCGGGCAGTTAAGTTTTTGTTGTTTGCCGGCTTGGTTCTTTTACTGGCGATGAGGTTTGCGACTCCTCTCATCACGCCCGTTGCCCCTCTGGGAATTGTTAGCCTTCAATTGGCGAATAAGCTCGGCAGTGCGCGCTCCATTCTTCAGTCATGGACTAGTTCGATGGATGGGAATCTGCTTTGTTATGCTCGTTGGAATATTTTGATTGATTGCCTGTTCATTCTGTGTTACGTGACTCTATTGTGCCGTGGCTGCCTTTGGTCAAGTCAGTTTAAAAAGCTGGCTCGTTTTCGTAACACAGGAAAGATTTTAGCTGTAGCGCAGCTTCTTACACTGGTTCTTGATTATGCAGAAAATTATTTTCTTTGGCAGGAACTCAAGGTATGGGAGCAATCCGGCTACAATCCCAGCCTCGTATTCCCTGAAGTTTTCAATCTTAATGGAATTTGGGACAATGGCCAGGGTTATACGTGGCCTTTTGGCTGGACTTATCTGGTTTGCATACTGGCGGTTCTTAAATTTTCCCTGATTTTCGCGGCGTTGTTCTATATTGCACGGGGATTCCTCTTTTCGCCTTATTATAGACGCTTTCTTTGTCAAGCAGAGTTAACGGGGCAAATTTTTCGTTTAACCTGGCCTAGTTTGCTGCTTCCCCTTATCACCACCTGGTTTTTATTAGCGGGAGGGCAGCCTGCTGAAACGCTGCGGGTTTTAGCGCAAGATATTTCTGCTAAGCCTCCTGAAGTTTGGTTCAATTGGCTAAGAATATTTTGCCTCGTGGGATCCTCGTTTTATTTAGCTGGAGTTGCATGGTTATGCGCCCGTTCGCAGTTAGCGCTAAAACCAATATTTTCGTCTTGTGCTATTGCCAAATTGTGGATAATGCTATGTGCTGTGCTGCCCTTAGGAATAATGGTCATAGCGTTATGGATAGCCAAAGGGCCTCTGAAAGATGATTTGGGCAATGAATACCCACAAGCTCCGAGCGTCGTAACCGGAATCAACTGCATCCTTACAGGTTACATTGGATTAATTCTTCTCACTTACTTATCTATTTGGTTCAAGCGACAGACTTTGTCCCAGATCCAGATGCTTGATATGAAGCAGCATGAAGCTGAGAATATCAAAGCTAAAAACGGCGAAGCTGCGGATAGGCAGGTTGGAGGCAGCGAAGCGAATCTGCCCAGCGAAGCCGAAGTCGGGGAAACTCAGCCCGTTGACGCTCAGCCCGTTGACGCTCAGCCCGCCGCTCAGCCCAATGAGCCGAAGCAAAGTTTTAAAGACTTTACGCCGGGATGGAAGAGATCACTAAAGCTACTTGGCTTGGGGCCTTTTGTATTGCTTTTATTGTGCATGGTAATCACAGACTCACAGGGAGCGATATATTTCGGCGCTCCTGCGATGCTAATCATGGCTTTTGCCACCATGATTCCTCTACTAACTCTTTTCATCTATTGGCGAGAACAAACGAGTATTCCGGTTATTACCATATTAGTGATCATTGCAATCGTCTTCAAAGGGCTTAATTTGCACGATAACCATGGAATTCGGCATTCAGCGGCGCCAAAGGTTCAAATGACCAAGGCGCCTATTGGCGATGAATTTGAAAGGTGGTTAAGAGGACGGCCTGAAATAAAGAAAAATCCACAGTTTTATAAGAAGCAGCCTTACGCCGTTTTTCTGGTTGCGGCTCCCGGCGGCGCTACCTTGAGTGGCTACCAGACCGCTATGGCCTTGGCGCAACTGGAAGATCGCTTCCCCGGCTTCCGCCATCATGTTTTTGCAATTAGTGGCGTCAGCGGTGGCAGTGTCGGAGCCGCGACTTACGCAGGATTGTGTGATTATGCCGATAGAAATTTTGCCAATAAACCGGTGCCGCCTAACTGGTGGTGTAAAAAGACCGACGAAATTTTAAAGCGTGACTTGATGGCTCCTGTCATAGGAACCTGGTTTTATGGGGAAACAGCGCAGCAATTCATCCCGTTCCCTGTATCCTTGAACCTACCCTCTTTCGATGAAAATACTTGGGATCGTGCCTTGCCTTTAGAAAAAGGTCTTGAGGCAAGTTGGGATGATGCGCTTGGCGCTTCCGACAATCCATTTTGCAAAGAACTGCGTGATTTAGGAAAGGATTTTCAAAACCGCGGTATTCCTGCTTTGTTTCTTAATACGACCAATGTGGAAACAGGCCAGCGCTTAGCGCTGAATTCCATTCCTGCCAGTGAAAAAGAGTTTACAAGTCGGGCTTTACGCACTCTGAGCGACGAACATCCCTACGTTTCTATGCGCCTTAGCACTGCCGCAATTCTGAGTGCCCGTTTTCCCTTTATCTCTCCCGCCGGCTCCATTCCAGACTATACCGAGCCTAAGCCCGATAGTAGTTATCCGCAGGGTAATTACAAGGCTATCGCTCAAGTTTCACAAAAACGCTATGTGGATGCCGGCTACTATGACAATTCCGGCGGCGCCACGCTGTTCAATATCCTTGAAGCCATAAAGAACAGACGGGATTGCCTGGAACCAGGATTAAGGAAACCGGATTGCCCAAAAACAAAATCACCGCTGCCTCGTTTTCGTGTTTACGTTTTGAACGCCTACCTGAGTGATTACGAGTTTGGTGCTCCGGCTCAGCAATCTAAGAAGCCTCCCGCCGGGTTCGAGGAAACAGGGTCGATTATTTCTGCCTTGATCAGCACGTGGGGAGCGCGCATGAATGCCTCAATGCACCCGCTTAATTTGCTTCTAAAAACCTTGGATGAAACAGAATCAGAGGATAAGAAAAAATCTGACGATAATAAATCAGTCAAAGTGGCGCCCTCTGGAATCATCAACCTGAAATATAAAACTGAGAATTCCCATATGGTTGTGGGTTGGTTGCTTTCCCAAGAATCTCGTCGTAACATGCAAAGACAGGCCTGTTGGCTCATAAGAAAATCAGGGATCGGCGACAATTTAGCGAACAAAGAGCCGTCCAAACCAATTTCTCTTACGGGGAATGTTCTT
>DASWNL010000179.1:0-11238 GCA_036399215.1 Abditibacteriaceae bacterium | reverse complement strand
GAGGCAATGGAAAACTTTGAAACGGATTTATCTGTTGCTAAACCAGTTTTGCCACTGCCACACGAGCGGGTAATGGCAGTTTTAGCCCATTTGTCGGTTTTTGTGCCGTTCTTTGGCTGGCTGATAGCTTTCACTTTCTGGTTAGCCAATCGCGGTGAGTGGCGTTATGCGGCGTTTCAGGCGAAACAGGCTTGTGTTTTTCAGATCGTTATGGGGTTTATCTGTGTAGTTAGTTGGCTTTCGTCAGCGATTTTAGCTGATAAGGTTGCCCCAGGCCCGTTCTACGGAATTTTGGGCACCATAGTCAGAGATTACCCATTTTTTATGCCCTTGTTTTTGTTGATGACATTTACTCTGTCTTATAGCCTTGTGGCCGCTATTTATTGCGCGTGGGGCTTGCCGTTTCGCTATCGTTTTATCTCTTTGTGGCTTCGGCCTGAATAATCTTGCATTCGCCCGAAGCGATTGCTATAATGTGTGCGGTTATCCCTTGCGGCCTGTCATCTCGCGGGAGCGGGACGGATTTTTAAGGTGGGCAAGGGTATTTTTTGCGCCGGAAACCGTGGCGCAAATGAAAGAAAACGGAAAATATGCCGACAATTTCTCAATTAGTTCGCAAGGGCCGCAAGCCGGCGCCCAAGAAAAGCACAACCAGCGCTTTTAAAGAAGGTTTCAACACCGTTAAAGGTGCGACAACGACCGGTTCCAACGCGCCTTTGATGCGTGGTGTGTGCCTGCAAGTCAAGACCGACAAGCCGAAAAAGCCGAACTCGGCGCTACGCGCCAAAGCGCGCGTGCGTCTTTCCAACAAAAAAGAAATCACCGCCTATATTCCGGGCGAGAAGCATAATTTACAGGAACACAGCGTCGTTTTGGTGCGCGGTGGTCGTGTGAAAGACATGCCCGGCATCAAATATAAAATCGTGCGCGGCGCTCTCGATTGCGCCGGTGTGAATGACCGTCGCCGCAGCCGCTCGAAATACGGCGCCAAAAGACCAAAAGCTGCCGCAAAATAAGCATTTAGCGGTTAGCGATGAGCCATTAGCAACAACAAAGCTAATGGCTAAACGCTAAATGCTAACCGCTCAGGAGAAAGAATGAGCCGCAAAGGACCACAACGCAAACCCCTGTTGCCCGGCGATCCGGTTTTTAATTCGGTGCTGGTGCAGCGTTTCGTTAACAAAATGATGTATGATGGAAAAAAATCCATCAGCGAAGGCATTTTCTACAGCGCTATGACGCGCATTGAGGAAAAGAGCGGCCAGAACCCGCTTGAAGTGTTCTCCAAGGCGTTCAAAAACGTTATGCCGGCTGTCGAAGTGCGCTCACGCCGTGTTGGTGGCGCCACTTATCAGGTGCCGCAGCCGGTGCGTCCTGAACGTCAGGTGGCGCTTGCCATCCGCTGGATTTTGGACGCTTCGCGCAATCGCAACGACAAGACGATGGCCGATAAACTGGCTTCGGAACTGATGGATGCAGCGCGTGGCGCGGGCACCTCGGTGAAGAAAAAAGAGGACACGCATCGCATGGCCGACGCCAACCGCGCGTTCTCGCATTATCGCTGGTAAGAAATAACCCCCACCTAACCTACCCCGAAGGGGAGGAACAATGCACAGGAAATTACTCTTAAATTTCCGACGCGTAACTCCTCCCTTTCGGGGGCTGGGTGGGAGCCTAAATATCAACGCCCTCCGGCTGGCCGCGCTTTATCAGAATTCGTTTTTGATATGGCAAAAGCGGTTGCAACCTGGGGGCGTTTTGGGCGTATAAGGAGCGGCTTTAAAGACGTCAGCCGCTTTGATAATTTTGAGATGAAAACTTTGGCCCGCTGTGTCTATAGCGGGCCAAATCTCGACTATCACTTGTAATTATCAACTGTCCGCTCGCCGGACATTTTTAAGCGTGGTATCGGCGAAAATAACATACAACACCACGCCGGCAGGTTTTTAAAACACTGTCACCATTATGAGGGAAGGGATTTTTGTGTCCGACAAATTAGCGAACCTGCGCAACATTGGCATCGCGGCTCACATTGACGCCGGCAAGACAACCACCACGGAGCGCATTTTGTTTTACGCGGGCCGCATTCACCGCATTGGTGAAGTGCATGAAGGCGCCGCCACCACCGACTACATGGAGCAGGAGCAGGAACGCGGCATTACCATTACGTCGGCGGCCACGTTCTGCGAATGGGGCTTAAACTCCGATGCTGATGGCCGGCGCATCCCGACCCATCGTATCAACATCATTGACACGCCCGGCCACGTTGACTTCACGGTTGAAGTTGAGCGCAGCCTGCGCGTTTTGGACGGCGTAATCGCTGTTTTCTGCGCCGTTGGCGGCGTGCAGCCCCAATCGGAAACGGTTTGGCGTCAGGCCAACCGTTACGCTGTGCCGCGTGTGGCTTACATCAACAAGATGGATCGCGATGGCGCCAACTTTTATGAAGTTTTGGGCCAGATTAAAGATCGTCTGGGTGCCAAAGCTGTGGCTTTGCAGATTCCTATCGGCGCCGAAGCGGGTTTTGAAGGCATTGTTGACTTGATCCAGATGAAAGCGTTTTATTACACCGAAAACGACAAACTGGGCAGCACTTACAATACAGAATCCATTCCCGCCGATTTGCAGGCCAAAGCCGAAGAGTTGCGTGCGGCGTTGGTAGAAGCTGTGGCTGAAACCGACGACGATTTGATGGAAAAATTCTTCGGTGGCGAAGAGTTGACCATTCAAGAGATTGAAACCGGGATTCGCAAGGCTACCATTCGCAACGATATGGTGCCGGTTATCTGCGGCTCTTCTTATAAAAATAAGGGCGTGCAGCCGATGCTGGACGCGGTTATCAAATATCTGCCTTCTCCATTGGAAGTTCCGGCTGTAGTTGGCACCAATCCCGATAACGGTGAAAGCATTACGCGTCAGGCAGCCGACAGCGAGCCGTTTTCAGCGTTGGCTTTCAAGATTATCAGCGACAAGTTCGGCACTCTGACCTTCTTCCGCGTTTATTCGGGCCGCTTGCAAAAGGGTTCGTATGTTTTGAACGCTGGCAAGAATAAAAAAGAACGTGTGTCGCGCATTTTGCAGATGCACGCCAACAAGCGCGCTGACCTGGACTTTGTGGAAGCGGGCGACATCGCCGCTGCTGTCGGTTTGGAAGCAACCGTCACCGGCGATACATTGTGTGATGACAAGAACCCGATCTTGTTGGAGAACATCAACTTCGCCGAGCCGGTGATTTTTCAGGCCATAGAACCCTAGTCGAAGAACGACGAAGACAAACTGACCAATGCCCTTGTAAAGTTATCAACCGAAGACCCGACTTTCAAAGTTCGCACCGACCAAGAAACCGGCCAGACGATTATCGGCGGCATGGGCGAATTGCACCTTGAAATCATGGTAGATCGCATGAAGCGCGAATACGGCGTGGAAGCCAATATCGGCAAGCCGCAGGTCGCTTATCGTGAAACCATCACCAAGAATGTTGACAACCTTGAATACAAGCACGTCAAGCAGACGGGCGGTTCGGGCCAATACGCGCATATTGTCATCAACCTGATGCCGTCGCCGGAAAAAGAAGATGGCACACGGGCGAACTTTGAATTTGAATCGAAAGTCGTCGGCGGCGTCGTTCCGCGCGAATACTGGTCGAGCGTTGAAAAAGGCGCCAAATCAGCGATGGAGCGTGGCGTTCTGGCCGGTTATCCCCTGGTTAACTGTCGCGTCGAACTGGTGCATGGTTCGTATCACGATGTGGACTCGAACGCCATGACCTTTGAAATCGCCGGCAACTACGGAATGCAGGAAGCCGTGAGAAAAGCTAAGCCGGTGATTCTCGAACCGATCATGAACATCGAAGTCATCATGCCCGAAGCCTCGGTGGGCGACATCATGGGCGACCTGTATTCACGGCGCGGTAAGATCACCGAGCAGCGCCCGGATAAAGGCGGCACCTTCATCGTGCGCGCTCATGTGCCCTTAGCTGAAATGTTCGGCTATGCCACCACGATGCGCTCGATGTCGCAAGGCCGCGCTACCTATTCGATGGAGCCAAGCCACTACGAGCCGGTGCCCTCGAATATTCAGGAAGAAATCCTGAGCAAAGGCAAAGAAGCCATCGGCTCCCGCCGTTAAAAGCAAGTTGTGAGTCGTAGAAACAAGGCACGCCTTGTCCAAACTTAAAAGCGCCGCGTTCTTAATTAAGAACGCGGCGCTTTTAAGTTTTACAGCCTTATCAAGAACGAAAGAATTCTTTCGCTCTTGATAAATTAGCTTATTTGATAATTGAAGGAAGCCTTTCTGTCTTGAAAATAAAAAAAAGATATGCGTTTGCAATCCGCGTGCCAAAAAAATATAATAGGTGTAATTCATATCTGTTTTTAGAGGAGCTTATAATGAAGCAAAGGTTTTTGCGTTTATTAGAGAGTCCAAAGCTGATGATACCCCTCATGGCTTTGTTGATAGTCTGTGCGATGAGCTATATCAAAGCTGATACTCGC
Organism: Abditibacteriaceae bacterium; assembly: GCA_036399215.1. Classification (GTDB taxonomy): domain Bacteria; phylum Armatimonadota; class Abditibacteriia; order Abditibacteriales; family Abditibacteriaceae; genus DASWNL01. The sequence goes on along the minus strand of DASWNL010000179.1, from coordinate 6,745 downwards.
CTGAAGCCACCAGACATTACAGGTCACACGTGGTCACAGGATTCTATGTTGATCTCTTATCCCGTGGATGATTGTGGTTGCGCGCCGGTTGGAGACGTGGTGCGAATGGGGTTAAACCATCACTTGAATGTTGTAATTTTATCCCCGGAATCACAAAGTGAATTAGATATATTGAAGAGTGAAGGGCTTCCTCAAGAGCGGTTACGCATCGTCACCAACATCGATCAATCTATCATGGGACGCTTTAGTCCAAACAAAAAAATTGGCATGGCCCTGATCAGGGATGGGCGAGTCGTCCGCCAATCGGAAGGAGGTATTCCTTCAGAGTCCTTCTTCAAATAACCACCGTCTTAAACAACCACCGTCTTAAATAACCACCGTCTTAAACAAGAAAATAGAGTAAGGAGGGTAGAAACGATGGCAAACACATCAAAAGTAAAGCCGGGAAACAAACGCTTGATGATAGCCGCCACACTGATGTTTTTGGTAGCAGGGGGCCTACTGGGCAATATGTTTTACCGCCAACGGCAAGCAAAATTAGGGCGTTACGCTCGTCCAGATCAGGTCTCTCCTGACATGGCTGTATCTTTGCAAAAAGCGCGCATGAAACGGGTCGTTCTGCTGCGTGACAAGTGGAAATCTTGGGCAGCACAGAATAAAGAAGATTTGTCCCAAATGCTCGACGGAGACAAAAATGCCCAATCCAAAGTTTGGGCGGCACTCCCCATTTTGCCGGAAGAGTCAGGCACTATTCGACAAGACGATGTAACCGGAGGGATTTCCACATTTTCGTGGCAACCGGTTATGAAATCAACGTTCACCGCATCTGACCCTGCCGAAGCACAACGCAAAAATCAAGAAGTCAGAGCACATGCCGAAAAGCTTCTTAATGAAGGTTTTTCACGGCATCGGGACATCCCGATTAGCCAGTCCCGTAACTCTGGAGCGAAAACCTTATCTCTCTGGGCCAGCGGGCGCGTGACCGAAACGGAAACGGTGCGTAACACCGGTGCCGGCAAGGGGCAACCAGCTTCTAAGGAAGTCTCCCGTGAACTATTTCCGCCGTATGAATTTTTGTCGGAAAAAGGAACATAATCCATGAAACAAATGAACACTCGGATAGTTATGCGTTATGCCAATAGCGCATTTCTGGCGTTGACTTTTCTCTTTGCCGTAGGATTTTTGGTTACTTCCTATCGTGTGGCCCTGGCTTATGGTCCTGGAGATGGTGTTTGCGCCAATTTGGTGGATAACACAACGGCTTGCCCGGCCAACACTATTGCTACCAACTACTATTATTGTGGATGGACTTGCATGTATTCGTCAACGTGGTATGCCGACTTCTTTGATACTACCGGTTACCAGAACTGCTGCCGTTATGAAGGTGAGGACAAGGTGTGCACTGTTAGAACCGGCCAACAATCAGCTACGGCGGTGGCAGCGGGAAAGAGATGGTTCTTCCGCTCAAACTCAAATGGCTGGGCTAGCTGCCGACCTGACACGACTTGCCTTTTCAACTGATTAAGCTGGAGAGACAGACGATTAGCACCTTGTATCAACAAGGTGCTAATCGTTTCGTAAATTGTGAGTTACTATGTTTTATCAAATTTCTGGAGTTGGCCCAATTCGTAAATCAGCGGGTTTTTCCCTGGTTGAATTGATGGTAGTGGTAGGGGTATTAAGCCTGTTAGCAGCAATACTGTTACCTGCCATATCTACGGCTCAGGGCAAAGCGCGTGAGGTAAGCTGCAACTCAAATCTGCGGCAGGTGGGAATGGCGATGTCGCTTTACTTGCAGGATAATGATGGCGCTTATCCGTATGCAGTTGACGTTGTTGATGTTCATGTAATTCCGTTCTGGGCCTCTTACCCTGATTTTCAGAAGGATATTCCATCTCTACCACAAGTTCAAGATGTCCTTCTACCCTATACGAATTCGCGTTTTGTTTATCGTTGTCCGGCGGATACAGGTTTTATCTCCCCGGATTTTCAGATGGCACTGATGAACGCCTTTCCCAGTAGCTTTCAAAAGTTTGGCAGTAGCTATGGCTATCGCACAGAAATAGCAGCAAAGAAGATTACGGAATCTCAAATAAGGAAACCCGCCGAAATCAATCTATTCTTGGACTTAGCGGGCCAGTGGCATGGCACTTTATATCCTCTTGCACAGCGATACAATGTCTTATTTGCCGATGGACACATTAAAAATTTAGATCGAGCGCAGATTAATGGTCTATGGGCAAATCCGCTTTAATGAGTCGATAACATTCATTTGCAGAAATAAAAGCCGCCTGAAATTTCAGGCGGCTTTTATTTCTCCGTTTCCCAACTAATCTCATTCAAAGCGCGCCAGGCCGTTTGGCTTTCATCGGCGCCGAGTGCGTGTGAAGAGTATTGAGCTTGCACGTAAAGGTCGGTTAAATGCTGCAAGGGTGCAGGGTTTTTCAGGCGCAAAGTTGCCGTAGCGGATTGGAGCCATTCGTGCGGCGTTTCCCATGACGCGCGGGCGCGAAAACGCTTTTGCAGTAGGTGCGCGGCACGTTCGTAAACTTCGTCCACTTCGCGGCGCGCGGCTTTATCACTCACGCGACGCTTAAAGCGCAAAGAGGCCAGACGACGGGCGGGCAAAGTAGCGCGTTCATGATAAAACACAAAACCGCTTAAACCCAGAGCTAAGATTACGGCGCCAATAAGTGTCAAGTGCCTGATGAGCCACACTTTAGCGCCTTCCAAGACGCTGCCAAAGGCATCGGCCCATTCTGTCCACCAATCACCGGCATTATCGCCGCGTTCATCGGCAGGCACCGCATCTAAAGTGGCCCAGCCCCAGTTCGGCACCCACACTTCTGTCCAGGCATGAGCATTCGATTCGCGCACCAGGTAGGAAAAACTCTCTTGCTGCCGTTCGCCTAAGGTGAAACCCGAAGCCACACGGGCCGGGATGCCAACGGAGCGGCACAAAACGGCTAAAGCACCCGCGAAATAAGTGCAGTAGCCCTTGCGGCTCTCGAAAAGAAAATAATCCGTCGCATCACGATCCTGAGGTAAAGCGGGTGGGCGCAGGGTGTAAGTGGCGTGTTTTCTTAAAACTTCTGCTAAATGCGCGGCTTTGGCATAGTCACTGGCATTAGAGGGCAAACGGGCCAGGTTATTTCTGGCAAAACGTCGCACGCGCTCTAATTTACGCGAGGGCAATTGCAAATAGATGCGCCGTTCAGCGGCAGAAAGTCGCGCGCCCAAATTGGGACGCTGTGCTGTTGTGCGAGGCGGGCCATCGCCGGGCACACCGAATTCTTCGCCGGATGGCACTTCGCAAACCATGGTAATCAACTGTCGCGGCTCGACAAAGCGCACATCCACGCTATGGTCAGGGTAGGCAGTTAGGTAATCGGGATTGGAGCGCGGCATTGCCAGGTAACGCATGGCCGGAAGATGCGGCACGAAACCGATGTTGGCCTGCCGCGCAATAGCTTGCACGCGCAAAGCGCGCGTTGGCGAGCCAAAAGACGGTATACGAGGGCTGGATATTTTATCATGACCCACAGAAGCGAGGTCAAAACCACGAACGTGGCGGCGCCTGGCGCCCATGTCGCCGGGATTGCGATCAAGACGCAAAGGCAAGGGGCGCACCAGGCCAACATCGCCCAACACTTCGAGCGAGACGCGGCGAAATTGCCCTTCGGCCTGAAGCCAGGAAGTGCCATTGTAATTGGCCAGGGTGAACATCCGCCAATAGGCTGGTGTAACGGTTTGTCCGGTGCGCATGTCTTGCGCTATCATTGTCCACAGAGGTGAGCGGGTCGGCAGTGCCGGGCCACTGGTAAAGTCAATCTGCCGCTCTGGCCCGGCGTTGACCGAAGTTTCGGGCAAGGCCGTCGCGAACTGCGTGAGCTGCATCGCTAAGGAAGAAATCCAGCTTTCGGCCATGCTGCGGTTTTCAATGCGCGAAGTGACCGTATAAGACAAAATGCCCGCACAAAGCAGTGAAAACGCCATAACACCGCCTAAGGTGCGGGCTGAGAGTGCTGTGCTCTGGCCCGGCATAAAAGCCGGCACGAAAGCCGAAGCCTGACGTGCCAGTTCCTGGCGTTGATCGAGGGCAAACAAAACCCCTGCCATAGCAGCCCACAACACGAAAAACGCCACCACGCCCGGTTGGCGCTCGACTACAATCAGCAAAACCAAAATACAAAACGCCGGCACGGTGCATAGCACGGCGTCTTTATCGGTGATGACAACCAGGCAGCGGCAGACCATAATCAACGCGATGACTTGCAAGACCAGCAAAATCGCATCATCGGCGTCATGATGAAAGAAAAAGGCGCGAAAAAAATCGGGTGAAAGTAGCGATGCGCCAATGCGCTTTTGCAGTGGGTCAACCACCAGAAATAAGATGGCTACGACATTGATAATGGTAACGATTAAAGCCAGCAAAAAGCGCGGCAGACGATAGCCTCCGAAGCGAAGCCCATTAAAGCGTAGGCTTAGCGAAACCGGCAAGCCGAGCAATGTGATAGCGAACAGTAGCCACACAAACGAGCGCGATAAACTGGGCAACGTCGCCGCCGCGCCGATAGCAATCAGTGTCGAAGCATAAGCCGCGCCGTAGCGAATGACCATCTCTCCCCGCAACGGGCTGGGATGGGAGCGGACATCAAGTTGGACAGGTGGGGCAAGTGGCATGAGAAATTAAGAATGCAGAATTGAAAAGTCAAGCCACCCTTTGCGTGATATTTTCAGGTGTAGTAAGTTGGCGTCTGGGGTTTTGAGCCGCCATTAAATCGCGCACGGCCAAACGCAATGTCTGCATTTGCGCTGCACCGCTATGAGCAATTTCTTCCGTTTCTTGAGTCTTGTCAGGTATTAAAACAACGGGCACACCTGCATGTTGTAGCAATTGAACTTGCTTGAGGTATTCTTGAGTATCTAAAGCATTGGGCGCATTTAAGTTTTTAGGATTCTCAGGGCGTGCAGGCTCTTCGTTACTAAGCATAAAAGCCGTAGCCTCTATCAGCGCCACTGTAACTCGCGCGCCCCGATTACGCAGGGTAGTCACAGCGCGCAACACTTCGGGCGTAGGCGCTTGCGTAATTAAAAACACTTCATTCGCCGCGCCCAGGTGCCGTAAAAACGGGCCAAGTGCCGAGGAAAGTGGCGCTTCGCGTGCAGTATCCGCATCGGCCAGGAGTTCAATGACCTGATCGGTATTTATGCCGCGTCCCCCCGGCGCAGGTAAATAAAAAGGTTGAGAATCAAGGCGCAAAACGCCGCAGCGTCGCCCTCGTGCCGCTAAAGCGTTGCTCAATGAAGCCACTAAACGCAAGGCACATTCGGTTGAAGTATGCGGGCCTTCTCCCCCGGCGAAACCTTTAGCGCCATCCCAGATGATAAGACGCTGAGTTTGTTCCTGGTGATGAAACTCCTTTACCACCAACTGGCCCCGGCGCGCCGTCGAACGCCAATGCACAGTGCGCAAATCATCACCGGGAACATAGTGGCGCGTGCCCCTGAAATCATCGCCGCTGCCACGTCCCGTCGCAGCGCGCAAGGCACCTTCCAAAAGGCCCAGACCGCTTGATTGAGTTTCGCGCTGGGGCACAACCGAAGCGGGGCCGACAATCAAATCTTCCAACTCGCCGGTTGTAAGATCAAAGCGCCGACGCAAGCGGAATAAGCCTAAAACATCGCCGCCATGAATGGTTACGCCTTCGATGCGATAGCGCCCTCGTGGCAAATTGACTAACGGCAAATCACAGGTCAGGCTATTTCCGGCGGGTAGGGCTTCAATCAGGAAACTGCGTGATAAGTGTTCATCGCGGCGCGAACAGAAAAGTTGCACTTCAAACAATAAATCGGTTTTGTTAAACGACCCTGAGTTGCCCAGTTCCAGTTGAATTGTCGGCCCTGCCGCGACTTGCTCTGGATTGGAAGAATGCCAACTTTCGATGTCTTCGTTAACACGCGCGTTTTGGATGAGCCAACGGCAATCAAGTCCCAGCATCGAAAGCACCGCCACACCCAGTGAAGAAACTAAAACGCCAACCGAAAGCCATGACAGCGCGTAGAATTGGTTGGGCAGATTGGTGTTGAAAAGCAGAATGAGGTAAAAGCAAAACCCCATGCCGGCAACCAGGTAAGCGCGGGAAGTTATCATCAAATTTTGAATTTTGAATTTTAAGTTTTGAATTAAGAATCTACATTCAAAATTTAAAATTCAAAATTTATAATTCATTCCGCAAATCCCGTTTAATCTGCCGTTCGGTGATGGCTTCACGCTTGTCGTGCGATTTGCGGCCTTTGCCAATGCCTAACTCCAATTTCGCGCGTCCGCGCGTGAAGTAGAGCTTGAGCGGCACCAAGGTGTATCCCTTTTGTTGTATGCGGCTCTGCAAACGTTCGATTTGATCGCGGCGAAGTAGTAGTTTTCTTTTGCGTCGCGGCTCGACATTGAAGACGTTGCCCTGTTCATAGGGCGGAACATGCATTCCTACCAACCATACTTCGGCGCGCTCTCTGCCGCTTTTTTCGATGGTGGCATAAGATTCGGCGATTTGTGCTTTGCCCTGGCGAATGCTTTTTACTTCGGTTCCAGTGAGAACTAATCCGGCTTCAACCGAATCTTCAATTTCATAGTCAAAGCGCCCGCGCCGGTTGATGGCAACGGTTTCATCTTTGGGCTTTGATTTTTGGTCTTTGGAATTCTTGCTCATTGCCGAAATGGAACACGGATTTCATACACGGAAAC
>DASWNL010000178.1:0-1659 GCA_036399215.1 Abditibacteriaceae bacterium | reverse complement strand
GGAACAATGGCTCAATCCACAGGCGCCGATGCTGGCGCGCACTCTACAAAGTGCCGGTTACGCCACAGGACACTTTGGCAAATGGCATTTGGGCGGGCAACGCGATGTCGGCGAAGCTCCGCTAATCACTGAATACGGCTTTGATGAATCACTGACCAATTTCGAGGGTCTTGGCCCGCGCGTTTTGCCGATTTTAAATGCTTATGATGGCAAAGAACCACGCAAACATGCGCTTGGCTCAGACAATCTGGGACGCGGCCCGGTTATTTTTCAAGACCGCAATCAAATCACGCCATCCTTCGTTTCGGGCGCGCTGAATTTCATCCGTCATGCCGAGCGAAACGACAAGCCCTTTTATGTGAATCTGTGGCCCGACGATGTGCATAGCCCATTTTTCCCACCTAAAAACCGGCGCGGCGATGAGACAAAACGGGCACTTTATTTAGGAGTGCTTAAAACAATGGATGAGCAATTGGGTGAGCTTTTCGATTACGTTCGCACCAATGAAAAGTTGAAAAACAACACGCTCATTTTAGTCTGTTCGGACAACGGCCACGAACCCGGAGCCGGAAAAGCCGGCCCGTTTCGCGGCAGCAAAGGAATGCTCTACGAAGGCGGTGTCCGCTCGCCTCTTATTGCCTGGGCGCCGGGTTTGATGGCAAAAGAAAAGAGCGGAACGGTGAATACGCAATCGGTTTTTGCCGCCATTGATTTGGTGCCTTCGTTGTTAGCCATTTCAGAAGTTAAAGCATCGGAAGATGTTGCTTATGATGGAGTGGCTTTACCTGATGTATTACTTGGCAAAAGTGAAGCCTCGCGCCCAAAGCCGCTCTTTTTTCGGCGCCCGCCGGATCGCGGTTCGTTTCCCGGTGATATTGATCTGCCCGATTTGGCCGCGCGTGATGGTAACTGGAAATTACTTTGTGAATACGATGGTTCAAAGCCGCAGCTATATGACATGACAACCGACCGCGCTGAAACCAAAAACGTAGCAGCGGAAAATGCCGAAGTCGTAAAACAATTAACCACAGCCCTTTTAGCGTGGCATCAATCCATGCCGCCCGATAATGGCCCTACATTGGGCAAAAAGGCCGCATCATGAAAACAGTTTTTTTATTTTTAACACTACTTTTAGCTTGCTTTCAAACACAGGCTAAACCAAATATCGTGCTGATTTTAGCCGATGATTTAGGCTATGAGACTATCGGCGCCAATGGCGGCACGTCCTATCAAACGCCGCATCTGGACAAGCTCGCTGCAAGTGGAATGCGCTTTGAAAGATGCTACGCGCAACCGTTATGCACGCCCACGCGGGTGCAACTTTTGACCGGGCTTTATAACGTGCGCAACTATACCAATTTCGGCTCCTTAGATCGCGCGCAAATTACGTTTGCACAAAGCTTGAAAAAAGCTGGTTATGCGACGGGCATCTTCGGCAAGTGGCAGTTGGGCCGCGAAAAAGATGCACCACAACACTTCGGCTTTAATGAATCGGTTTTATGGCAGCATACGCGCCGCCCGCCGCGCTACGCCAATCCGGGCCTGGAATTCAATGGTGTCGAAAAAGATTTTACGAACGGCGAATATGGGCCGGATTTAGTCAATCAAGAAGCCCTTAAATTCATTGAAAAACATAAAGCGCAGCCCTTTTTGTTGTAT
>DASWNL010000177.1:0-4481 GCA_036399215.1 Abditibacteriaceae bacterium | reverse complement strand
TGCTAAAGCGCCCGATTGCGCGGTATGAAAAGCCGTTGCAACTTCTTCGGGTTGCACACGCGAAGAAACGATCACAACCGGCACTGGGCGCGAAGCCATAATGCGCCGCGTGGTTTCATAACCATCCAGGCGTGGCATTTCGATGTCCATCGTCACCACGTCTGGAGCCAGGCGGTCAATGGCTACTAAGGCTTCTTCACCGTCTTTTGCAAAACCGACAACTTGCAAATCAGGGTCGCTATTTAATATGTGGGCCAACAATTCGCGCATTATCGGCGAATCATCTACCACCAGAACGCGAATGCCCTTCATGAGAATTTGGAATTAAGAGGCTGTAAAGACAATTGGGAGAAGACAAAAAGTAAGGGCGGTGTCATTCCCGCCCCGCGGGAATCCATACATAATAGTGTTCCTAAGTTTTGGCGGCAAACAGATAAAAGTATAGATTCCCGCGTGCGCGGGAATGACATTCTTCTGTTTCGCGCCATGTCTTACTTTGTTTATAACCTCTTAGAATGGAGAAAGATGCCTTTCCAATTCTGCATTCTTAATTCTCAATTTTGAACTGCCAGTTGCCGTCGAAAAAGCCGGCTAAAAGCGCGCGGTTGGTTTCGTCGGTGTAATCGAAGCGATGCCTGGCGGCGCCCGGTTCGAGCGCTGCATCGAAAACAATGTAATCGGGAATTAAATCGAATTTATGGTTGTCCGGCAATGCGTTTTTCAAGATTTCCGGCAGCAGAGCCGCGTTTTGCTCACCTTGTTTTGGTTCACGCAACTCTTCGCCCCAGGGCAATCCTGATTGCACTACCACCATGCGCCGCGCATCGAAAGGCGAGGGATAGCAGAATTGCAAGCCGATTTCGTCCGGCTTTTCGACGGTTACTTTTTTCGTTCCCACGCGGTAGCCGTCAGATAATAGCTCCAGCGGCAGTTTGTCGGCAATTTCGGCCAAAACCGCATTAGTTTCGCGTGTGCCGAATAGGATTAAATTGAAGTTGCGCTTGTCGTCTTCGGTTACGGCAGTGTCGGCCTTGATGCGCGGCAGGCCATCGGCATAAACAGCCCATTCTTTGACAAAACGCGCCGCCAGTAAATCGCTTGCCAGAGGATTCAGTTTGGCGCCCGGCGGATTTTTCAAAGTGCCGCACACCACCAAAAACGGGTCGCGATAACAGTTTTTCACTGGCCCGGTTCGCAAAGGCGATTTGGCGCCGGGAAAATCAGTTTTGGGCGTATCAGGAGCTTCCGCTTTGGTTTCGGCGGGCCATTGGATGCTATCGCCGATTTTGAAGGTTCTTTCATCGCTTGCGCCATTGACCACTAAGGCAAGCGGTAGATTCTCTTTTAAAGCGGCCTTAGGCGGCTGCAATTGAAAACGCGCGATATTTTGAGCCTGCACATTAATGATGCTTTTGGTGGGTGTCGTATTGATTTCCGCCGCTAAATTCGCGCCCTGGCTATAATCCTGGAAAGCTTGAATATTGGCCCAATAAGCGCGATGGTTTTTTAAGTCCACCGTGGCATAACGCACCCTTTTCGGCGCCGCATTGCGCGTGACGGTTAAAGCCCAATCGAGCGGCAATGCATAGGTTTCCATATCGAAGTAGATATAATGATCGCCGTCTTTCACTTCGCGGTATTTAACAGGATTGCCCCCGGCTCTGGCATCGGCGTGAAAATCGCGGGCGTGCTCAACAGCATTGATGTTGTCCAACTCACCGTGCTGAATAAACATCGGCACATTTAAAGCGTTGCCGACGAGGTGGCGCGGATCATTGGCATCGTAAAGCACTCGCTTCCACCAGGGCACGCGAGCACGCTCCAGTTCAAACCAGCGATAAAAATCCGAGCGCGCCGCAATCGGCATGATGCCGGCCCAAACATCCGGTTGATGCAAGCCAACCGCATAGGCGCCATAACCACCCATTGAAGCACCCATTAAAAAGACGCGATCTGCATCCACACTGTAACGCTTCTTCACAGCCTCGGTCACGATGATGGTGTCATCTTCGCCAATGCCCACGAAATCGGAATTGCGGCGGCCATAAGGCACCATAAAGATAAAGCCACGTTCGGTCGCCAGACTCCAGATGGACTCGTGCGGCACCCAGGGCGAGATTTTGCTAATGTCGGGATCAAAACCATGAAGAAAGACGACAAGCGGATACTGCTTTTTGGGCGTGTAACCTTGGGGCACATAAACCCAGTAAGGCTGCACCGAGCCATCGTTTTCCGCGATATAAGCGCGCTCGTGTTCTTGCGTAGCTGCTGGATAAACCGCATCGCCCTGTGCGCGCGACACACTTTCGGCGCGGGCAAGGGCTTCTTGTGCGTAGCGCATGGCTTCTTCGGGCCAGGCCGTGTTGTTATCTACAGCAGAAATCCATAAATACGCCTGCTCCATTTTAAAGCGAAGCAGCGCCATGTTTTGCGGGTCGGCAGGCACCTGTTTGGCGTTCAGGGCCTGGGCCAAAGCGTTATAACGCTCCCGCACTTTGCGGCCATCTACCGGAGGGGCGGGTGGCGCGGGCACGTTATTTTGATTGGCTTGATTATTTTGTCCCGGCGCGCTGGGGTTGAAGTTCGGCAATGTCTGCGCGAAAGCCGGCAACGTCCAAAGTAAAAAGAAAAAAATCTGTTTCATGTTTATTGATAGAACACGGATGGCACGGAAACAACACGGATTTACACGGAGTTTCAATTAAGTGCCTGCTTTGTCTGATTGTAAACAAGATTACCAAACAAACTAATTCCAAGAATTAGTTTGAAAAACTGAGAGGGTGGGCAAAAAACTACTGAACGGCGTTCTCAAACTGATTCTAAAAAGTTAACCGTGCCAAACCCGCGCGTTTCCGTGTTATCCGTGTTCAATTGAGCTACCTATTCACATTCGCAAGCCGCCGTCAATGGCAAAGACTTGCCCGGTAATATAAGCGGCCTCAGCCGAAGCTAAAAACGCAGCTAAAGCCGCGACTTCCTGAGGTTGGCCAAAACGGCCCAAAGGCACCAATTTGCGTTGCGCTTCCCGCCTGGTTTCATCGGCTTCGAGCATATCGGTTTCGATAAAACCGGGCGCGATAGCGTTGCAGGTAATGCCTTGCGCCGCCAATTCACGCGCCGTAGCCTTGGTTAAACCAATTAAACCGGCTTTGGCAGCGCAATAGGGCGCACGCATGATGTCACCCATTTGCCCGGCTTGCGAGGAGATGTTGATGATGCGTCCGCTTTTTCGGCGGCTCATCGAGCGCGCGGCCTGCTTCGACAGCAAAAAAGACGCTTTTAAATTCACATCTACCACTTCATCCCATGAGGCTTCACTGGTGATAGCGAGAAAGCCACTTTTAAGAAGCCCCGCATTATTGACCAAAATATCAACCGGTGCCAGTTCGCTTTCCACGCGCTTCCATAAGGTTTGCAGTTCGTCGCCGCTACGCGCGTCGGCTCCAATAATGACGCCGCGTTGTCCCAGGCTTTCAATCTGTTCCAAGACTTCGCGGGCTGCTTCTTCACGGGAGTGATAATGAATCGCTACGTTTGCGCCCTGAGAGGCAAGGGTTAAGGCAATAGCGCGCCCAATGCCGCGTGAAGCGCCGGTAACCAGGGCCGTTTTGCCGCTTAAATCGAAAAGAGAGTGCTCTGCCATTAAAGAAAAAAGACGCCCCACAATAATTTGGTAGGGCGTCTTTAGGTTGACAAGAAGCGATGAGCAAAGTTACGGCTTTTCATGGTGCAACCTGCCTATCGCGATGCTCTAAAGGCATCGGTTTCCTCCTTCAAACTTTCCGACCGTGTGTTGATTCGTGTTTAAAAGGTTATGGCGCAGGGTATACTGAGCCTACATACCCTTCTATCGGCAGTTTGTCTGCCTTCGTCAGATCGCTGCGCTTAAGCGCAGTCCGCAAGCCGTTCCCAACGGCTTGTCCAGGCTTAGCCTTTACAACCTGAATGCTGTGAAAGCGCAACCATCTCTTTGCGCTTTCTTTTTGCCATTCCATTCTCGCTTGATTCTCGGCTTTTGCCCTGGTTTTCCTGTGGCTGTTGTGTCGTTTTGCATTTCATGTTTGTGGATTCATGTGAATTCATAGCGTGCTGCTACGCGACCAAAGCACCAAAGCCCTCAGTCAAGAGGGCCAAGAACCATCTTCCCCTCAAAATTAAGAAAGGTGACGTTTTATGAAACAGATGTATGTTCGGGGCGACAAACCCGGTGTTGTCTTGCCGGCACTGTGTTTAGCCACGGCTTTTTCCACAGGTCTTACAAGCGTGACACCAGCAGCGCAAGCCGATACGCCCGCTCAGGCGACGTATTCGATTCATCATGGCCTGACTGTCAAGGACATTCCCCAGGGCGCCAAAAAGGTTCGCATCTGGTTTTGGATGCCCAGCGAGGATTCAGCACAAAAGGTTCTCGATTTCGCCGTAACTCAGGCACCGGCGGGCTATAAAATCACCCGCGATCCGGCTTACGGCCAGCAGTATCT
>DASWNL010000176.1:0-1972 GCA_036399215.1 Abditibacteriaceae bacterium | reverse complement strand
AGCAGTTAGCGGCGTTGCAGCCGCGCACTCCACAAATCGTGGCGCTCTTGAAGCAAGCGCAACAGGACAAGACAGCAACCGTGAGCCTGGTGGCTGCCAGTGCTTTGTGGCCCTTCCACCGCGAAGCCCAGTCAACACAGGAGCGAGCAGAGTGGCGCGATACGCAGTTGCGCGTTGAAACCACTATTCCCCTGCCGCTGGAAGGTTGGCGCTTTAAACTCGATCCACGCGGCACTGGCCATGAGCAGAACTGGTTTGCATCCGATTTAAAAGAGACTGATTGGAGCAATATCAGCATCGGCAAATATTGGGAAGTTGTCGCTGACAATTATGACGGTATCGCCTGGTATCGGGGCACCCTAACACTGCCGCAAAAGCCCGCCGCTGCTTTTGCCGGCGTTGATCTTGTCTTTGACGGCGTGGATGAGAGTGCCTGGGTCTGGGTCAACGGCGACTATGTAGGGCAGCATGATGAAGGCCCCGCTGGATACAACAAGCCCTTCCGCATGGAAGTCACGGAGATGCTCAAATGGGGACAACCTAACCAGATCACTGTGCGCGTGTTTGATCGCGCTCTGGGCGGGGGCATCTGGAAGCCAATCAAATTGGAGATTCTCAAGCGATAGCCGAAAATACCAAAAGAATGACTGTCGCAGATTGTTTGCTTTGCCATACCGCGACGGGGTCGATCAAAAGATACAGCAACCATGAACAAGCGCATTCAGAAACGAGCGAACTCTATGAGAAGTCTGCTCATAAGTAGTCTTATGTTGTTGACAGCGGCTCAAGTTCAAACGGAGGCTCAAAACTCTTTAACTGCTGTTGCTAAGGCGGTCAATGCAGCCCCTATTTCGCTTTCTGGAGAAGAATCGCGCACCGCCTTCCAGCGCATGGAAAAAGGGGCAGCGTTGAGGTTGAAGGTGGTTAATACCACCGGCCAAGCGCTGCAAAACGCTGTTGTGGAAGTGTCGGCACTGGAACTACTCAACCAGCGCATTCCTGTGCCTGAGGTTGCGGCGGGGAAAAACACTGTGATTGAGGTGCCATTGAATTCGGCTTTACGTGCGGATCGTTATCCGGCCACGGCACGGCTTCTGGATTCGCGTGGACACCCCCTGGGCGAGGCATTGTCTCTGGACATTATAATTGTGCCACGTCCGTTGCCCCATACGATGCCTGTGGTGCTCTGGGGCGATGGTGATAACGCTCTGGTGAAGGAAATCGGCTTTACGCATCAAAGAACCGACCCCGTTAGCTACTCTTGGATTTGGAAGCAGGGAAAAAACGCGACCGCAATGCCCGCCGCGAATGTTGTGACTGTGCGCCAGAGCCTTGATCGGCTATTCAGCATAGGCTTAGGCGGTATCGCGTTCGTTACTCCCGGTCGTTATGTGGGCACTGACCATCCTGAATACAATCGCGTGGGACGTGACGGCAGGAAAGGCGATAATGCCAACGGCCTGTTTCCCCGTGTCCAACAGTATGCCTATGACACCGGTGCGGCGGTTGCGCAAAGCTTTGGGGATTTGCCGGGATTACAGAGTTCCCTCATCCACACTGAAATTCGCGATCACACCAAACCCTCGTTTCACGATGTTGACAAGGTCGCTTATAGAAAAGCCACCGGGCAGGACATTCCTGCTGCCGCAGAGGACAGGCGTGGTGTGTCTTACCAGACGATCAAGGGATTTCCCAAAGATCGCATCGTGCCCGACAATGATCCTATCTTGAGCTACTATCGTTGGTTTTGGAAGCGCGGCGATGGTTGGTATGACTTGAATAGCGCAGTTAATAAAGGCCTCAAATCAACGGGTCGCAAAGACCTCTGGACGTTCTTCGACCCGGCGGTGCGCACACCCAGCATCTATGGCGCAACAGGTGAGGTGGATTACCTCTCGCAATGGACTTATACCTATCCAGAGCCGGAAAAGATTGGTCTGGCAACCGATGAACTCGCGGCTATGGCGGCTGG
>DASWNL010000175.1:0-3273 GCA_036399215.1 Abditibacteriaceae bacterium | reverse complement strand
CCATTGCCCCACTTGCTTGCTGATAATCAGCTTGGCGCTTCCATCTTCAGCGGGCAGCGTGTAAAGAGTAACCGCACCAGCCGGGATTGTCGTGCCGCCTATGTCAATCGGCTGTTGTGTGACCAACATGGTGGCTTCGTTGGCACCAGTGCGCCATACCTTGCCAAAAGGCACTACACCGCCCCAAATTTTGCGAGCCTCGCCTGTTTTTGGGTCTTTGGTGTAGGGGCGGCCATAGTAAACCGTGACGCGGTTGCCCGCGATAACGGCACCACTAACATCGGGCGGGCTGACGCGTTTTTGCTGCGCCAATAAAGGCGCGGTGCCGAGTAGCAGGGTGGCTGCGGCGCAGCCGAGAAACTGACGTTTGTTCATAGTTATCTCCTGGGGATGCCTGAAAGTAAAACTTTGATAGGCGCTTTGTCCACAACAGCAGGACTAATAGCAACATACCAAGATTACTAAAGTCAGGCATCAATAATCTTTGCACGCTGTAAGACAAACTTTCGCGCCAGAGTTTGCGCCATTTCGTGGGATTACTGTTAAGTTTTGCAATTGTTAAAGAATGATTATGCAACTGTAACAGGGAAAACGAACTCAAAACCGAAGTTTGTAAAAAGCCATACGGTCTGATCTTTTTCAACACAATGGCTACTTGGTATAAATGCCTTAGACAGCAGAAACTCATTGTCAATCAACATGAATACAGATCGCAATTCCCCATTGCAAGCTATGATGACACGGCGCCATTTTTTGAGCGGTGCCGCTGCCTTAAGCGGCCTGATTTTAACTTCTCGTTATAGCAGCCCGGTTTTCGCGCAGATTAATTACGACAAAAACCCGTTCAGTCTGGGCGTAGCCTCAGGCGATCCTCTGCCCGATGGCATTGTGTTGTGGACACGTTTAGCACCGCATCCTTTGCAAGGAGGCGGGATGCCGCCGGGAGATGTGCCGGTGCGCTGGCACATCGCTTCCGATGAAGGCATGAAAAACATTGTGCAGCAGGGAACCGCCACAGCCAGTGCGGCCCTGGGGCATTCGGTGCATGTCGAGGTGATGGGCTTACAGCCGGCACGCACTTACTGGTATCAGTTTGAAACGGGAGGAGTTTTAAGCCCTGTTGGGCGCACTCGCACAGCGCCGGCGCTTAACGCCTCACCCGAAAAATTGCGCTTTGCTTTTGCTTCTTGCCAGAGTTGGACTAATGGTTATTACGCAGCTTATCGCCATATGGCGCAGGAAGATTTAGATTTCGTCTTGCACCTGGGTGATTATATTTATGAAGGCAAAATCGGCAATCAAACGGCCCGCGCCTTTGATGTTCCTTCCCCTGTGCGCGATGAGCCTCTGACACTTGAGCAGTATCGCTTGCGCTATTCGCTTTACAAGCTCGACCCCGATTTGCAGGCCGCCCATCGTGCCTTCCCTTTTATCGTCACCTGGGACGACCATGAAGTTGATAATAATTATGCGGCCTACATTGACCAAGATAACAGCGACCCTAAGATATTTTTACGACGCCGCGCCGCTGCTTATCAGGCGCATTACGAGCATATGCCGTTAAGGCGCAGTGCCTTGCCCAAAGGGCCGGACATGATGCTTTATCGGCGCTTCACTTTTGGCGATTTAGCCCAATTGAATGTTCTGGACACACGCCAGTATCGCAGTGACCAGGTAAAAGGGAATAGCGCACCAAAGAGAAGTAGGGCCAGCTTAAGAGCTTCGCGCACTATGTTGGGAAGGAATCAGCGTGAATGGCTTTTGCAAGGCTTAAATGGCTCATCATCGCGCTGGAATGTGATGGCCCAGCAGGTCATCATGGCTCAATTTATCCGCACAGCAGGGGGCAAAGAGACTTT
This sequence comes from Abditibacteriaceae bacterium, assembly GCA_036399215.1. Taxonomy (GTDB): domain Bacteria; phylum Armatimonadota; class Abditibacteriia; order Abditibacteriales; family Abditibacteriaceae; genus DASWNL01. The sequence goes on along the minus strand of DASWNL010000175.1, from coordinate 1,414 downwards.
TAATATGGATGGATGGGATGGCTATCCAACAGAGCGCCAGCGTTTTATGAACTATTTGGCGGCGCGCAAGCTGCGGAATCCTATCGTGTTGGCTGGCGATTCTCACACCAATTTGGTCAGCGACCTCAAAGCCGATTTCGCGAAGGCCGAGTCACCTATCGTGGGTAGTGAATTCGCGGGCACAGCGATAAGCAGTGGCGGCATGACACCCGAAGCTCAGCAATCGCGCCGGCAAGATGTTGCCCGCCAGCCGCATCTCAAATGGTTTGAAGGCACCAAACGCGGTTATGTCAGTTGCACGCTCGACCGCAAACTATGGCGTAGCGATTTTCTGCAAGTGGCCGATGTGAAAAAGCAGGATTCGCCCGTAACAGTCGGCGCCTCCTGGATTGTTGAAGACGGCAAAGCTGGTGTGCAGCGCGATCTGTAAATGCACGCTCTGTATAACCCAAGTTGCCATCAATTAACTGTTATTTATGAAGGGTTCGCTCGGAATGACATGCTTCCTGTTTCTGTTCTCTTGTAAATGGCAACTTGGGTTACATATTTAAATAACAAGTTCGCATAAGGAATTCACGCATGAGAACAGCGACAACATACGCTATCGGTTTTGGTCTGGCGGGGCTATTCTGCTTAGGTCTAATAGGAGCGATGCCCGTTATCCATGCACAGGCTCCTGCACGTCCCAACCCCGACTCTCAATACCGTTTGGGGCCGGATTCATTGCCCCAGGAAGGTGTGCCCAAAGGCGAGATTCGCGGCCCTTTCACGCTGCCCAGCACGGTTTATCCGGGGACACAGCGCACCTATTGGGTATATGTGCCCGCACAGTATGATGCGGCGGTTCCTGCCGCTTTAATGGTCTTTCAGGATGGGCAGGCCTTCAAGCACGAAACCGGCGATGTGCGCGCTCAGAACGTGATGGACAACCTGATCTACCGGCGCGAGATTCCGGTTATGATCGGGGTTTTCATCAATCCGGGCCGCACGCCGGAGCAGCCGGAGCCAACTCCCTCAAACTGGGGCGATGGCACCACCAATCGCGGCGTTGAATACAACAGCCTGGATGATAAATATGCGCGGGTAATCACCGAGGAGTTGCTTCCCGCTCTGTATCGTGACTACAACATCTCCAAAGACCCGGAGATGCACGGTATCGGCGGTTCGAGTTCGGGCGCGATTGCGGCTTTCACGGTCGCCTGGGAGCGCCCAAATCATTTCCGCAAAGTGCTGAGCAATGTAGGCAGCTTCGTCAATTTGCGGGGCGGGCATGTTTATCCCGACCTTGTGCTGGCGAGCGAAAAGAAGCCGTTGCGCGTTTTCCTTTGCGATGGACGCAATGATAATCGAGGCCTGCGCAACGGCGTTTACGATGAAAAACGCGACTGGTTTTTGCAGAACGTGCGATTGATGC
>DASWNL010000174.1:0-12241 GCA_036399215.1 Abditibacteriaceae bacterium | reverse complement strand
TCGATGGGCGCGTTGTGCATCAGGGACTGGCGGTTTATGGTAACAAAGGCTCGACGGATCAACATGCTTATGTGCAACAGTTGCGCGAGGGTGTGAATAACTTCTTTGTCACTTTTATCGAAGTGCTAAAAGCGCGCGACGACGATAGTTTTCAAGTCGAACCCGGCGTGACCATTGGCGATTATTTGTCTGGCTTTTTGCATGGCACACGCCGCGCCTTGCACGACAACGGGCGCGAAAGTTTGACCATTACAGTTGAAAAAGTGGATGCCAAAACCGTGGGTCGCTTGATTGCGCTTTATGAGCGTGCCGTCGGTTTTTACGCCAGCCTTATCAACGTCAACGCTTATCATCAGCCGGGTGTCGAAGCCGGTAAAATTGCGGCGCAAAGCATAATTGAATTACAGGGACGCGTTTTAGAATCGCTGGGCGCGCAACCCGGTTCTGCCTGGCGCGCCGATGAAATCGCCGCCCAATTGCACTTACGCGATGAAGTCGAAACGATTTTTCATATCCTGCGTCATCTGGAAGTTGCCGGTCGCGTGCGCCGCCAGAGTGGTAGCGGGCCGCAAGCGACTTACGCTGTGAATTAGGTTTTAGGCCTTTGGTTTTGGGTTTTTGTTGTAGGCCTCAAGCGTGTCATTCCGAGCGGGCGCCCTCTGGGCAGGGTCGAGGAATCTTACTGTTACTTTATAGATTCCTCGATCCTGCCCAGAGGGCGCCCGCTCGCAAGCTCGCTCCGCTCGGAATGACAACTCTTACTTCCTGCAACTTGCCGACTTTGTAGTCCATACATGTAATTTATATTTGCCTCCAAACCTTCAAAGCCCAAAACCAAAGGACAAACAAGCTAAACTTTCTGCCGTGCCGAAGTTTCCCCGCCTTACTTCTTTTACGTCTTCCAAACGCACCGGCAATATCGCGCCGTGGGTGTCGTGGTTGTGCGGCTTGATGTTTGGTGGGACAGTCGTTTATTTATTGTTTTTCGCGCCGGATGAAGTGAAGAATAAAACCAGTGGCCCGAACTCTTTGCCGCTCGCGCAAAGCGAAAACCTGCGGATGCTGCAACTCCGCGATGAAAACGGGCAATTGACTTTTGAAATGTCGGCGCGCCTCATAACTATCGGCGCTCAGGGCGCCAGCCAGGACCTCGTGACTGCTGATGATGTAACGCGCGCCGTCTATTATCAAAACGGCAAGCCTGCACTGCAAATCAAGGCCAAACACGTTCGCTTGAACCAGGTAACGCGCGATGTGCAAGCGAACGGGCAAGTAGGTGCAACGGGGCAGGATGGTTTTTTCGTGCGCTCGGAGCGTGTGAACTGGACGAATCATAAAAAAGAGTTGCGCTCGCCCGTCGCGGTTCAAGCGGGCTTGCGTGGCAACACCTTCGAGGCGCCAGAGCTAAGTTACAACATCAAAAGCGGCGTGCTTCACTGCCCGGAACAATCGCGCGCGCAGTTTGGTCAACTTTCGGTCGAAGCTCAAGAAATTGTTTACGACTCTGTCAAAGGCGTTTTGCGTTGTCCGCAAAAAGTGACGGCGCGCACCGCTACTCTGGAAGCGACTTCAACTGGTGTTAGCTATGAAATCAAAAGCGGCGTTTTGCGCTGCCCCCAAAGCGTAACAGCAAACACGGCGGGAGTGATTGTGACTTCCACAGGGGTTACTTACGAAACCAAAGGCGGAGTCTTACGTTGTCCGCAAAGCGTCATGGCGCAGGCCAGTGGCGCTTCAATGCGGAGCGGTTCGGCGTTGATTAATACCATCTCGCGCCGCGTGCAACTGCGGCGCAGTGTCAAAATACATGTGCCAAGGGGTGCTAATCTGCAACAGTTGCAAAATCTGCCTGTTGAACTGGCGCGCGTTACCCCGACACAAGGAGAAATCGTGAAATCGAAAAATCTATCTTTCTATAGCGGGCTGTGGCTACTGGCATCCACCAGCCTGGCGGCGAATGTAACTCTGGCTCAAAAGTCTGCCGATAAACCCGCTAATACCGACCGCAAGCGCGTGGACGTTGGGGATGTGCATATCACGTCCGATCAGCTTGATTATGTGAAGAGTCAATCGCTGTTTATCCTCAAAGGCAATGTCGTGGTGCGCCAGGACGGCGAAGACATGGTGGTGCGCTCGGATAACGCCGTTTACCGGCGTGACGCCAACACCGCAACAGCAACCGGCAACTTGAAAGTAGACACGCGTGATTCAACGATTACCGGTATTAATCTCGATGCCGATTTCGATAGCAAGCACGTTGTCATTACGAAGAATGTTTTCATGCGCTCGCATGGTGAAAAAGACGGCTTGCCTGACAAGGAAAAGCAGAAAAAAGACCCGGCGGCAGCCGTAGATGCCTTATCGCGCAAGCCCTCAAATATGTGGTGCGACAAGATGGATTTCAACTACGATATTCAAGAAGCCGTAGTCACAGGCAACATCAAAATTAAACAGGATAAGACCAACGGCACCTGTAAACAAGTGATATTCGATGAAGAAAACAACCGCGCCGAATTGAAAGGTAACGTGGTATTCGTAGATGACGAGGGCCAAGAATTTAAATGCGAATTAATGCGCGTATGGTTTGATACCGGCAACATCAAAGTTCTGAGTGCTTATGAATTCAAATCGCCGCGCAAGGAAGATAAAAACGCTCCCACTAAAGGCCAACCTGATAAAAGCGCCGCGCCCCCGAAAAAGCATGAATTCGGTGATGAGCCAAAACTCCCCGATGGCGTTCTTCCGCCTAATGAAGATGCCAAACCTGATGCTAAAGCGGATGCAAAAACCGATGTGAAAACGGACGCGAAATCAGACAAAGATACCAAGCCCGAAAAGCCATCGGGTTAACCTCTAACCTTTATGGCTTACGACGATTCCACCGAAGAAATTCGCCGCCGCGCCGATATTGTTGAAGTGATTGAGCAATTCGTTGCCTTGCGTCCGGCGGGCAACAATCGCTTCAAGGCTTGTTGCCCGTTTCACGACGAAAAAACGCCGTCGTTTTATGTGTCGCGCGACAAGGGTTTTTACAAATGCTTCGGCTGTGGCGAGTCTGGCGATTCATTCAAATTTTTGCAGAAAATTGAAAACCTTTCATTCGTTGAAGCCAAACGTCAGTTAGCCGAAAAATATGGGATTGAACTGCGCGCCCAGCGCGATTTGTCGCCCGAACAGCAAGTTGTTTTAGCCGAGCGCGACCGCCTTTATAAAGTCATGGCCAGCGCGGCGGCTTTTTTTCGCGAGCAGTATGCAAAGCACGTCACACCACGCGATTATGCACGCAAGCGCGGCTTATCACAGGGCACGATAGAAAAATTCGGCATCGGCTACGCGCCCGATGAATGGGAAAGCCTGCGCAAGCATTTAGTCAATCGCTATGGCTTTTCCGATGCTGATGGCGTTGCCGTTGGCCTGCTTATAGAAAAAGAAGATGACACGGGGCGTAAGCGTTATTATGACCGTTACCGCCATCGCTTGATGTTCCCTATCTGGGATATGCAGGGCCGTGTTATTGCTTTTGGCGGGCGCGCTTTAGAGGATGGTAAAACCGGCAACCCGGACGCCAAATACATTAACTCGCCGGAAAGCCCGCTCTTTACCAAAAGCAAAACATTATACGGCTGGCACATCGCGCGCAGTGATGTTGGCAAGCAGGAAAGCGTGATTCTCAACGAAGGCTACATGGATTCCATTGCGCTCCATGAAGCCGGTTTCGGCAACGCCATCGCCACGCTGGGCACCGCTTTAACGGTGCATCACGCCGGAATGTTAGCGCGCCTTTCACCCAAAGTGGTTTACCTGTGTTACGATGGCGATTCGGCAGGAATGCAGGCCGCTTTGCGTGCCGCACCGATATTCGCCGCTCATAATCTTGATGTGCGCGTGGTCATTTTGCCCGGTGGTGACGACCCCGATACCTTTGTGCGCAAGGCCGGCAAAGTTGGTTTTCAAAACGCCCTGCGCGAGGCGCGAATGTTATTGCAGTATCGCGTTGAAATGGCACTGGGCCAGTCCGATTTAAGCAACGCCGTCGAACGCACTCAGGCCATTAAAGCCGCTTCCGACATCATTGCCGAAATGCCGCAGGGCAGCGAACGCGCCACTTATGTGGCCTGGTTGGCCGAGCAGTGGGCGCGAGCCGAAAACATCTCCACTCCCGACCGCCTGCGCATGGTGGAAGCGGCTGTGGCGCGTGAAGTGGAAATCTCGGCCAAGCGTTGGGAAAAGCAAGAAACCGTTCGCGAAGAGCGCCAACAACGCTGGCAAAAGCGCGACGAAAAACCACAAGTTCCTTCTGAAAATGCGCAAACCGAACGCGCCGATGTTGTTGCTACCTTATCAGAAGCCGCGCTTAATCAGAGTAGTGGGGTTTTGAAAGCTGAAGAGTGTTTGATTGCCTCGCTTATTAATGCTCCAACTTGGCGTGGTCGCATTCTTGAACAGTTGCCATTAGAGAAATGGACAAGTGAGATACACGGCGAAATTGTGGCACTTTTGCGTAGGTTTCCGGGAACCGAACCGATTGACATGGCGCCGCTTTTAGATCAACTTTCGCCTGAGGCGCAAGGCCTGGTTAGTTCCTTAATGCTTACCGATGAAGCGCAAACGCCACCCGAACTGCGTGTGATTGACGATTGGATTGCCCGCGTGCAAGGCCACTGGCTGCGCCAGACCGAGCGTGAATCTCTCGAATCCATCCGCCTCAAACTCGAACGCGGCGAACCGATCACCGAAGAAGAAAAAGACGCCTTAGCCAGCGCCCTGCGCGGCACCAAACGCATGACCGGCAGACCTCCAGGGCAGATGAATGGCAAGTTGTGATTGTTAAATCTCTGTAGAAACTTTTATCTGAGCCTTTTGCTTCTGCTCAAAATAGTGGCGCAAAAGAATAAAAGGCAGATGGGTTCCGTGGCCGTGTTCATGCCATCGCGAGGCCAGAAATTTGGGAGATAGGTTTAACGCTTCATTATCTCGCAAATCAATGCGGATCAAATGCTTTAACTGGAGCAATGACTCAGGCAATTCTTGTAAATCGTTATTACTTAATAAAAGACAGCGCAATCGCGGTAAATGCCCAATAGCTTCCGGCAGATTACGCAAATTATTATCGTTTAATTCCAAGGACTGTAAGTGCGTTAGCTCTGCTAACCAATCAGGCAATTCCTGGAGTTGGTTATTAGCCAAATTTAAGTAGTCTAAATTTCTCATTCCTCTTAATGCATCTGGTAAGTTCGTGAATTGATTGTTATCTAATCGAAGTTCTTTCAACTGTTTCAATTCTCCCAAGCATGGCGGAAGGTCGCTTAAGTTACATTGGCTCGAAAGAAGAAAACGCAAGCCCTTTAATGATCTTAATGAGTCGGGAAAACCCGTTAATGGATTTTGGCTAACGTTTAAAACTTGTAACGCAGTTAGTTCGCCTATCCAATCAGGCAAAACAGTGAACTGATTATTTGCCAGTTCAAGATATTCCAAATGCTTCAAATTTTTTAATGACTCTGGAAGAGTGGTAAAAGAATTACCATTCAAACGCAGAAACCGGAGATGAGTTAATTGTCCTAACTTCATCATGCAGTTTGGTATTTCAACCAAACCTAAGTCACTTAAGGCCAAGCATTGACCCTTTTTGTTGTGGGCACTCAGCACACGCTGGCCCGCAATTTGTCGCGCTGTCTTTTCGGGTTTAGTCATCCTTCTACTTCTCGCGCACGCACCAATACATCAAGGTGCCGCCTTCGGGCGCGGTTTTAAAATCAGGGGCTAATTTCAAGCGCATGGCGGGTGAGGCCATACGTTCGGGCAATAGTTTCCAAGTGTTGTCTGGTTGGCGCCAGATGACTTGTGCGGCATCGCCGGCATCGTTGTTGACCGCGCCCCAGATGTTTTTACTTTTGCCCAAAGCTATCCAGAAATTTTGCACGTCGCTTGTCATCCAACCGCTGCCCATTGGTTTCACAGCGCGCAGGTTGTTGATGCTTTCGCCTTCGGTATCGTGCTCTTTGACTGAGAGTAGATACAAGCGCGTGTTATCTTTTGACCACGCCATTGAAATGCGACAGGATTTCATGTGATCGAAATCGGGAATGTGCCCGGCTTCTTGCGGTGTGGAAGCGACTGGTTGCGGAATCGGCGTGGCACCGGGCGCGGGAAAGGCTTGCAAGCGCAACGGTTTGCCGTCTTTAACAAGGCACTGCAAAGAACCCGAAGCCCAATCGAACTCTTTTTCCAAAACGGCGCGGCCCGGCAAATGGAAGGTTTTGAAAACCGGCTTGCCGTTTACATATTTCACGCCCCAGGCCCAGCGATGATTGGCGGTGTTGTATAGCACTTTGCTATTCAGAACAACCGGCGAAACATGAAAGGCTGGATAGCCTTCTCTTTTGCGGTCGTAACCGAAAAACGGCCCGTTCCATGCCGCGATAATGCGCCCGTTTTGGTTATCGAAACGCTTTGTAAAATGCCCGATGCCCAGCGCCCAAAAGTCCACGCGATTATCACCCGGCGTAGCATCGTGCTGGTCTTGATCGAATAGTTCCAACTTCAAGCGCGGATTAGCTTTGAAATCGAACTCCCATAAATCGAGCAGGGTGCTATCGGGCGATGAGTAGTCGTGCCAATGTGTCACACCACGTTGCGGACTATCGTTTTCCGCCAAAGGCCAGGGCCAAGTTGCTAAAGGACTGGGCGCATTGTCGGGTTTCGTGCCAAGCGTTGCCTGCTGAACTGGTGTCGTTGGCGCTGGTTGGTTGTTTCGGCAGGAAGCTAACAGGCATGTGAATGCCAGGGCAACAAAGGAGAAGCGATGGATAGGTAAAAGATGAATTGAGTTGGACATAAAACAATAGTTTGTAAGGGCGTAACCTGTTGTGCCCAATTTGGCGGGATGTATAACAAGGGCACAATCCGCCCAGAGGGCACCCGGCGCCCCTACAATTTATATTGCTTTTGCGCGCCATTTGGTTTTGGCGAGTTTGAGCAACTTCCACAGAGTAAAGCCGAAAACAATCAGAAAAATCGGCACCAAAAGCGGAGCGAGTAGGGCAACGAAGATTAAGATGATGGCGGCCATGTCTTCAAAGAACGACAGGGCCGGATTTAACAAGCCCATCGTGCCTACTGTTGAGGTAGCACGCGTGCCGGCTTTGGCGGCATGAAAGCTAAAAGCGGTTGGCGCGCCGATAATTAAGCCGAGCAGGGTAGCCATCGCCGGGTCGGAATTATGAAACACGCTCGCTGCGACTAAAGCCCCGGCTGCCGGTCGCGCAACCGTGCCGATAGCATCCAAGATATGATCAACGGTCGGCACTTTGTCGGCGATGATTTCGGCAAAAGCCGCTATGCCCAAAGTGCCCAGCGCCACATCTGAAGCCAGCCAGGCAAAGCTGCCGTTGAGTTGCACTCCGAACAGTTGCATCTTTGCAGCCAAGGCTAAAATCAGCAGCGGCAAAAACGTATTCAAGCCGCTCGAAGCCGCCAAGCCCAAACCCAAAAGGCCAATTGAAAGGTAAGCTGTGGTTTCCATATTTACACTTCGTAGAAGCAGGTCTTATGCCCGCCTCTAGACGATAAACCGCGTTTGAGGTGGCAAGTAATCGGGGCATAATGCTTGTGTTATCACCTTATTTGACAGGAATCATGTTATGCAGCGGTTTTGTTTCTTGCTGGGCGCTTTGTTGTCAGCGAGTGTTATTTCGCAAGCGCAGGTCAATGACGCTCCCCAAAGTGGGCCGAATTACGTCGTCAATTCTTTAGGCGATGCTGATGACAACATTTGTGGCACAAGCCATTGCACTTTGCGCGAAGCGATCAATGCGGCTAATGGCGATGGCGCGAATAGCGCCATCATTTTTGATGCGAGCGTTTTTGCCGCACCGCGCAAAACGATTACGCTCGGCGGCACGTCGTTGGACATCGCCGCTGACGGCTATCTGAAAATCGTGGCCAGGCAGGTAGGTGTTGCAATTGACGGCAACAATCAAAGGCGTGTCCTGGACATTGGCGAAGGTGCCGATGTCACGCTAATTGGATTGACCATTAGCGGCGGCAACGCCGCTTTTGGCGGTGGCATTCGCAACGCGGGTTCGCTGTTCGTGAACAATAGCACCATCAGCGGTAATACTGCTCCCTCCTCCATTGGTGGCGGAGTTTTAAATTTAAGCAGGCTGGAGCTAACCAACAGCACCGTCAGTGGTAATACCGCCAGCAATGGCGGTGGCATCTTTAATGAAAGCGCCACGACCATCGTTTCTAGCTGCACTATTAGCCATAACATTTCCAATGGTATTGTCCCCAATGGAGGTGGTATTTATAACGGAAACGGCACTCTGTCAATGGGCAACACGATTCTGAATGCTAATATGGGAGGCAATCTTTTAGGCTTGTCTTTCTCATCCGGCTTTAATCTGAGTAGCGATGGCACCGGCCCTTTCGGTTATAGAGATTGGTTCAATACCGATCCGCGCCTTGGCCCTTTGGCCGATAACGGCGGGCTATCGCCAACGCACGCGCTGTTGCCGGGCAGCCCGGCTATAGACGCCGGCAACACCATCTTATCTACCGACCAGCGGGGCCGTCCGCGCGGCTCCGACTTCAATGCGATGCCTAACGCTATCAGCGATGCCGACGACATCGGTGCTTACGAAGCCCAGGCGCCTGCCAATCAGCAGAGCGGCCCCGGTTTAGTGGTCACCAAAACAGTGGATACCAACGACAGCTCTTGCACTGCAACCGATTGTTCATTGCGCGAGGCGGTTGGTGCCGCGAACGTTGATGAAAAAGACAATTCCATTACTTTTAGTCCAAGCCTCTTCGCGGCGGCGCGCAGAACTATAACGCTTGGCGGCGCACAGTTGCCTGAGATTCTTTCCAGCGGAAAATTAAGCATCACGGCGCCGGATGTAGGCCTTATCATTAATGGCAACAATCAAAGCCGCATTTTCCAAATCTCTCTCAATGCACATGTGGACATCACCGGATTAACCATAATTGGCGGCAATGGCGTCAGCGGCAGTGGCTTTGGCGCCAGCATCGGCGGCGCCATCTACAACCTGGGCACGCTGACCCTGACCAATAACACCATTAGTGGCAATGGCACTTCGTTCCAAGGTGGAGGCGGCATTTTCAATGTCGGCACGCTGATGCTTCAGAATAGCACCATCAGCGGGAATACCACGACTTTGCAAGGTGGCGGCATCTTAAACGTCGGCACATTGAACATTACTAACAGCACTATCAGCAACAACACCTCTTATCAGGGCGGCGGTATTTACACGGAGGAAGACAGCGTGCTGAAGCTCGCCAACTGCACTCTAAGTGGCAACAGCGCCAGTGCTGGTGGCGGGGGGATTTATAACAAAGGCGCTTTGCAAATCGGCGACACCATTCTCAATGCCGGAACCCAGGGCGTCAATTTGATAAGCGACCGCAGTTCTATTACTTCCTTTGGCTACAACTTGAGCAGCGACGGTAGTGGGCCGAACAATGGCATTACGGACAGGCTGAACACTGATCCTCTTTTAGGGCCTCTGGCTGATAACGGAGGGCCGACGCAAACTCATGCGCTTCTGCCGGGTAGCCCGGCGATAGACACGGGCAGCGTTGTTCGCGGCGCTGACCAGCGGGGGCGTCTGCGGCCTTTCGATGTGCCAAATGTTACCAATGGCAGCTACTATGGCAGCGACATCGGCGCTGTTGAACAAGGCGCCATTGTGTCAGGGCAGAGCGGCCCGCATTATGTGGTGAATCAGACCGGCGATTCCGACGATGGCGCTTGCAGCTTAGAGCATTGCACGCTGCGCGAAGCGATTATCGTTGCCAACAATGACGGCGTCGATAGTGTCATCTCTTTCGATGCGAGTGTTTTCGCCGCACCACGCAAAACTATCACGCTAAACGGCACACACTTACCTTCCCTCATGGGTGTTCTAAACATTACAGCTCCGGCGCCGGGTGTGGTGATTGATGGTAAGGGGCAAAGCCATGTGTTCTTCATAAACTTCGATGCCAATGTTGCGATGAACGGGCTAACTATTACTGGCGGTAATAGTGCCGTCTATGGTGGCGGTATAAGTAACTTAGGCACTTTGGCTCTTTCCGATTGCACCTTATCCGACAATCGGGCGCAGTTTGGCGGTGGTCTTTCGAATAGCGAGCGCGCCACAGCGACGCTCACCAATTGCACCCTGTCCGGCAATAGTGCAGGACAGAGTGGCGGCACTGCGGGCAGTGGCTATGGCGGGGGCATTAACAATTCTGGCACTTTGAGACTTGTGGCTTGCACTTTGTCTGCCAACCACGCTCGGTTTGGCGGTGCTATCGCGAGCGGGGGATCGCTGGAACTATCCGGCTGCAAATTGTCCGCTAACAGCGCAGAAGATGTCGGCGGCGGCATTTACTTCGATTACTTCAATAATGGCACATTAACAGCCAGCAACTGCACCATATCCGATAATAGCGCCTTCGTTGCTGGTGGCATAGCTAACATTGGCACTGCAAGGCTTTCCGCTTGCACTTTGTCCGGCAATAAAGCGGAGTTGGGTGGGGCAATTGATAACCGCCGCACTTTGTCACTTACGAATTGCACTTTGTCCGGCAACAGCGTGCAAGATAGTGGCTATGCAGGAGCCAGTTTTTCCGCTTTCTATGGTGGTGCTATTATTAATGCTTCCAATGGCACACTGACTCTTTCCAACTGCACTCTCTCTGGCAACGGCGCTGAGAACGGCAAAGACATTTACAACGAACGTGGCGAGATCACTATCGGAAACACCATCTTAAACAGTGGCGATAACAGCCTTTATGGTTTCGAGGCGCGGACGAATTCACAGGGTTACAACATCTCTATTGATGCCACCGGCCCTTCTTTTGGCTCCAACGACCAAATCAACACCGATGCTTTACTTGGCCCCCTGGCCGATAATGGCGGCCCAACGCAGACGCACGCACTTTTGCAAGGCAGCCCCGCCATCAATCAAACTCATAATCATCCCAACACCGATCAACGTGGTGTAGCTCGCCCTCAAGGAGTGGGGGGCGATATAGGCGCTTATGAAGCGATTTTCCTCAGTATTGGTGATGTGACTATTGTGGAAGGTGATAGCGGCACCAAGAACGCTGTCTTTCCTGTCACCTTAGGAATGGCAGTAGATGCACCAGTCAGCGTAAATTATGCAACGGTCAACAGCAGCGCCCAGAGTTCCAGAGACTTTTCTCTCAATCTGAGTGATTCCGATGGAAATACGCCCGGCGTTTTAACCATACCTGCCGGGCAAACAGCGGGTAGCATCACTGTGCCCATTGTGGGCGATACGTTGGATGAAATCAGCGAAGTGTTTTATGTGTTGCTCTCCTCTCCGGTGAATGCCGCTTTCAGCAAGGCACGGGCGACGGGGTTTATCAATGACAATGATGCACCGCCGTCGTTTTTCATTAACAACGTCATCATCAATGAAGGCAATAGCGGCACGCGCAATGCCAATTTCCTTCTTCGTTTAAACCGTCCCAGTGGGCAGGTTGTTTCGGTTGATGTTGGTAGTGCCGTTTCAGGTGGCAGTGCGAGTGCCGGTGTGGATTATCAATTCATGCCGCGCACTACCATTAGCTTTACGCCGGGGCAAACGCAGCGAATTATAAGCATTGCCGTTTTGGGCGATACGAGCGACGAGGACAACGAAAGCTTTTTCGTTAATTTGAGCAATGTCCGCGATGCAACCGTTAGTGATAATCAAGGCGTAGGATTAATCACCGATGATGACCAGCCTCCGGCTCTTAGCATTGGCGACACCTCAATTATTGAAGGCAATAGCGGCACTAAGCTTTTGACGTTTACGGTTAGTTTGCTTAGCGCCAGCGGTAAAAACGTCAGCGTGCAATATGCTACTGCCGACGGCATCGCCAGAGCGAGCAGCGACTATCGTGTGAGCAGTGGTTCTTTGAATTTCGCGCCGGGCCAGACCAGCAAAACTATTAGCATCATTGTCAACGGTGACACGCAGGTTGAAGGCGATGAAACCGTTTACGTGTTACTCAGCAAGCCCATTAATGCCGCTATCACGCGTGGGCGCGCTATGGGCATCATTCTGAATGATGATGCTTCAGGTTAGGCCTACACAAAGATTAAGTTGCATTTATCGTTACCGTAGATTCGGGTTATAATGCGTTGCGTCGGCATTTTGTCTTAAAGGACGGCTTTTATGCGTTGCGTTTTGGCTCGTGTTGTTTTCCTTTGCTTGTTTTGCCT
>DASWNL010000173.1:0-17682 GCA_036399215.1 Abditibacteriaceae bacterium | reverse complement strand
CCTTCCGGGAAAATGCTGCGGGGCAACAAGCAATTCTCACAAATCTGGCGCTATCCAACCGAATCGTTTGAAAATTATGCCGCGTTCCGCGAAGGTAAAGGCTTTCATCCTGATGGGCGTCGCATACAATCGGGAGAATGGCCCCTGGAACGGGCGCTGCGGTCAGGCGAACAGGTGCATAACGAAGAGATAGAAATTGTGCGCGGCGACAATACGCGCGCCACGATTGAGGTCAGTGCGGGGCCGATTCGTGATGCGGCGGGAAACTCCATCGCAGCGGTTGTCATGTTAGATGATGTTACCGAGCGCAAGCAGGCCGAAGAGCAGATTCGTTTTCAAGCGCGCTTGTTGGAAACCGTTGGGCAAGCGGTCATTGCTTCGGATGTCGAAGGCCACATTACTTATTGGAATCAAGCCTCGGAAGAACTGTTCGGTTGGTCGCGTGATGAAGTTCAAGGCAAAGACGTGATGGAAATCATGCCGACAGACGCTTCTTATGCCCCCTCTGTGGACATTATGGAATTGGTAAGAAGCGGCCAACAGTGGCGCGGCGAAACCGAAGTGCGCCATCGCAAGGGCCATAATGTGCCTCTGCTGACCGTTCTTTCCCCTGTGATGGATGAGCGAGGACAAGTGGTGGGCATTATCGGCACTTCGACGGATTTGACCGAGCGCAAGCGTCGCGAAGAAGGACAGCGGCTTCTGGCAGAAGCTGGTGCGGCTTTAGCCTCTTCTCTCGATTACACAACAACGTTGGAAAGCGTAGCTCGTTTAGCCGTTCCTACTCTGGCCGACTGGTGTTCGGTAGACATTTTAGGAGAGGACGGCACGTTGCAACGACTTGCCGTTACGCATCAAGACCCGGCGAAAGTGCAATGGGCTTATGAACTGCATCGGCGCTATCCGCCTGACCCCGATAGTCCCGTTGGCGTGGCGAATGTATTACGAACCGGACGCTCCGAATTGATTGAAGAAATCAAGGATGAGTTGCTGGTGGAAGTTGTTAAAGACTCGGAATTGCTCCAAATCGCGCGTGATTTAGGCCTGCGCTCTTCGATGAATGTGCCGCTGGTGGCACGCGGGCGCATTTTAGGCGTGCTTTCGTTTCTTTCAGCGGAATCGGGGCGCATTTACAATAACCAAGACCTGGAACTGGCCGAAGAGTTGGCGCGGCGTGCTGGCCTGGCAATGGATAATGCGCTTTTGTATCAAGAAGCGCAGCAGGCGCGTGAAGTGGCCGAAGTTGCCAATCGGAGCAAGGATGAGTTTCTCGCAACGCTATCCCACGAACTGCGAACTCCCCTTACGGCGATGGTAGGTTGGACAGATTTGATGCGCAATAAAATGCTAACCCCGGAGCAGCAAGAACGCGCCCTGGAAGTCATCGCGCGCAGCACACGCACGCAAACTCAACTTATCGAAGATTTACTAGATGTCTCACGAATTATTACCGGCAAATTGCGTATTCGAATGCAGCGTGTGCCCTTAGGCTCTATTGTTGAAGCCGCGGTGGAAACTGTGCGGCCCGCCGCCGAGGCTAAAAAATTAAAGTTGCACTGTGGAATGACGGAGCAAGATTTATATGTAGCCGGTGATGAATCGCGCTTGCAACAAATTGTGTGGAATTTAATGGCAAACGCCGTAAAGTTCACACCGCCGGATGGTGTTGTAGAAGTGACTCTGAGTGCCATAAACGATCAGGCGTGTCTTCAGGTGCGCGACAATGGGCGTGGCATTGCCGCAGAATTTCTACCTCACGTTTTTGATCGCTTTCGCCAGGCCGATTCCTCCAGCACGCGCAATTATGGCGGTTTGGGACTTGGTCTTTCGATTGTGCGTCACCTGGTTGAAATGCATGGTGGCAACGCCACTGTGCAAAGCGAAGGAGAAGGGCAGGGCGCGCTTTTCACGATTACTCTGCCGCTTTTACAAAATGGGGCAACAGCAGCCTTGAGTTCGCCTGCACCGAATAAAGAAACGACCGGAAAGGTAACCGAACAGGTGCCTGAGAATACACCCGCAGCAGCACCAATAATTAGAAACGCCTTGAGCCACCTGGCACCACGGGTTGAATCACGCTTGACGGGCATCAAGATTTTAGTTGTGGAAGATAATGACGATACTCGTGACTTTTTAAGTGTCACCCTCAACCGGGAAGCCGCCGTGGTGCAAGCCGCCGCCAGCGCCCGTGAGGCTATGGAAAGGTTACGCAACTGGCAACCGGATGTGTTGGTTTGCGATATTGGAATGCCCGAAACCGATGGCTATGAGTTCATCCAGCAAGTGCGCGCCTTGCCGCCGCTACAGGGTGGAGCCGTTTCTGCCATCGCACTTACCGCTTTTGCCCGTAAAGAAGACCGCGCGCGTTCATTAACAGCAGGGTTCCAGGAGCATCTTGCCAAGCCGGTGCAAATAGAAAAACTCGTCGCCGCCATCCAACAATTAGTATCCAACAGTTGATAGGAGAGCCTTAACCTCTATTCTTGGACGCGGCTTTGCAGGGCACCTCGCGAAACTTAATTTTGCGAGGAACATCATGCAATTATCAGGAAAAGTCGCGCTTATTACCGGCGCGGGTTCGGGCATCGGCAAAGCCGCTGCGCTACTCTTAGCCAAAGAAGGCGCCCTCATTGGCGCCTTGGAAATGGATGTCGAACAAGCCAAAACAACCGTTGAGCAGATTCAGGAAACCGGTGGCCATGCCATCGCGCTCAAATGTGATGTGGGTAAGCCCAAACAAGTGCAGGCTGCCGTTGACAAACTGATAAAACAGTGGGGCCGCCTCGATATTGTTTTCGCCAACGCCGGCATCAATGGCGTGTGGGCACCACTTGAAGAGATAAAGCCCGAAGAGTGGGACGAAACCCTTGATACCAATCTCAAAGGCACCTTTCTCACCATCCAGGCCGCTTATCCGCATTTGAAAGAGCAGGGCGGCTCCATTGTGGTAACCGCCTCGGTCAACGGCACGCGAATCTTTCACGCCGAGCGCGTGGCCTATGCCTGCACCAAAGCCTCGCAAGTGGTAATGGTGAAATGCTTAGCTGTTGAATTTGCCAAGCATAACGTGCGCATCAACGCCATCTGCCCCGGCGCCATCGAAACCAACATCGGCGAAAACACCGAAGCGCGCAACACCAGCGATTTGGGCCTCAAAGTCGAATTTCCCGAAGGCCGCACGCCCTTAAACAAAGGCGTGGCCGACCAAGTCGCGCACTTAGTTTTGTTCTTAGCTTCCGATGCCTCCAATCACATCAGCGGCACCGAAATCTTCATTGACGGTGCAGAAACTTTGGTAGGTTGATACGAGCTGTGTTGCAAAGAAGTCTCAATGAAACCACTCGACTCGTTGGCTCAGTTCAAGAAATTCGTAACTCAAGCCGGTTATGAAGTTGAGAAAATGCCAGCATCAACCGCCTTTCAATTGATGCTTGCGTTTTATCGTCAAGTTCGTGCAGAAAATTGTCCTTTAGACAACGACTGCGATATGCTGCTCTTTCAATGGGGCATATATGATTGGGGCAAAGGTGAGTTTTTTGAATACGATATCACCCGCCAATTTATGATGCCGGTTAATGAGGATTACGACGAAATAAGCCAGCTTCGGCTAATTCTATATTTTTCAGCATCTGAAACTTTGCGCCAGATTCCAAAGGGAAATCGTTGGTGCGCCGCGCCGGACGAAGCTAATGAGTTTGAGTCGTTTATCTTGGGGCATCAAAGCACTCAAATGGTTGAGAATTTAAAGCCAGCAAAAGTTGAACTTGTTTGGAATCCAGTTTGATTTTCTGAATTAAAGTTTGCCCATTACAGAAAAATCATGGAGTAAAAGGCGTGCCGTCGGGCAGGCGGGTTTGAGTCCATTCGGGTGGGCCGTTCTCGCAGGGGTGTTTGGCGGCTAACTCTTCGTTGAATTCGATGCCAAGGCCCGGTTTGTCGTTGAGATAAGCGTAGCCGCCGCGCAGTTGTGGACAGCCGGGGAACATCTCTTCTTCGAGTTCAGAAAAGCCAGACCACTCCTGCACACCGAAATTGCGGCAGTGCATATCCAGATGCAAGTTTGCGGCATGACCCACCGGCGATACATCGCCTGGCCCATGCCACGCGGTTCGCACGCCGAACGCTTCGCACAAGGTCGCTAACTTTCTGGCCGGTGTTATTCCGCCGATGGTGCTGATGTGGCAGCGAATGAAATCAATAAGGCGGTTTTCAATAAGCGGCAGCCATTCGACGGGATGGGCGAAGAGTTCTCCCATGGCAAGTGGTGTAGCGCACTGCTGGCGAATGGCGCGAAACCATTCGATTTGCTCCGGCGGCAAGGCATCTTCCAAAAAGAACAGGCGAAACGGTTCGAGATTCTTGGCTAATCGCACCGCTTCAATCGGCACCAAACGCTCGTGAATATCGTGCAAAAGCTCGACTTCATAGCCTAATGTTTCGCGCAGATGCTCAAACATAATCGGGATGCTGCGCGCATAAGCATCCGGGTCGTAATAAACACCTTGCAGGGCGCTTTCAGGCCGCCGGTCAACGGTTGCGCGTCCGCCATAGCCGCCCATCTGGCAGCGAATGAAATGAAAGTCTTGCTCCATTAAAGCGCGCACGTTGTCTTCAACTTCTTTAGGCTCGCGGCCATCGGCATGACGATAAACCGCAGCGGCTTCGCGGCATTTGCCACCGAAGAGTTGATAAATCGGCAAGTTCGCCATCTTGCCTTTGATGTCCCACAGGGCCATATCCACGCCCGATAAGGCGTTATTCAAAACCGGCCCA
This sequence comes from Abditibacteriaceae bacterium, assembly GCA_036399215.1. Lineage (GTDB taxonomy): Bacteria > Armatimonadota > Abditibacteriia > Abditibacteriales > Abditibacteriaceae > DASWNL01. The sequence continues at coordinate 12,909 of DASWNL010000173.1, read as the reverse complement.
TTGCGCCAGTAAGAGTTGACGTGTGCGGTGTGCCAGATGTCTTCAATGCGCTGCGGGTCGCGGCCTATAATTAACGGTTTAAGGAAATCTTCTACCGCTGTTCTAACGGCGGTATGGCGCTGGGTAAACGTGGCGCAACCGAGGCCATAAAGGCCCGGTTCGGAAGTGATGACTTTCACGACAATCAAGCGCAGGTTGCGCGGCGCGGTCAGAAAAACCTGCACGTCCTGGATGGTGAGAGACATAAGAATAATGAGAGAAGGCTAAACTTAAAAAAGTATGCGCCTTTTTGTTGCCCTTCCTTTATCGCCCGGCTTACGAGAAATTGTAACGCAGACACAGGATGCTTTGCGTTCAAGAATTGCCGCGCGCGATGTGAAATGGGTCACACCCGCCAACATTCATCTGACGTTGCATTTTCTTGGCGAAACGGCTCCCGCCCAAAAAGAGAAGCTTATCGCGGCGCTTGCGGCGGCGTGTTCTGGAATACCACCGTTAAATTTGCAAACCGGCGCTCTTGGCAGCTTTCCCGATGCACGACGGCCTCGTGTTATTTATTGGGGTTTGCAGGGCGATTTAGAGACGTTAGCCGATTTGCAAGCGCGAGTTTCGTCTGCCGTTGCGCCTTTTGGTGCGCATCAAGAAACCAAGCCCTTCACGCCGCATTTAACTTTGGGGCGTGTAAAAAGCTTTGATAAGCGCACCTTGCAGGCCATTGGCAACGCCATTGAATATTGCCCCGTTTCAACAACGGATTGGCTTGTTCAAAACATCGAATTAATCAGCAGCGAATTGACACCTCAAGGCCCGATTTATTCGGTTGTATCTCGCGTTGCGCTCTGACTTATTTCTGCGTCACTTGCAAATCATCCAAATACCACACAGCATGATCGTTGGCGTTGGATATAAAGCCCAGCCAGGTTAAAGAGCGAAACTCTTTGGTGCAGGGTAGGGCTTTGTTGATGTTAGTGCCATCCGGCAAAGCGACTTTTAAGTTCCACTCACCATTAGCTTGTTCGCCTAAGTTGCAGGACATGATGAATTGAATCCATTGGCTCTGCGGCAATTCTCCGAGAGTTGTGCCCGCACTTTTTAAAGTGCCATCGGCTTCGATATAAATGCTTGGGCCGGTGCGATAAGGGCTGCCATTGTCGCGCCATTCGTGCGAAACAACAGCGCCTTTTTCCAGGCGAAGCCAGAAGGTTTCGGTGACCGTTCCGCTCTTGTAACCCGGCGACCAGAAAACGTGCGGATTGTATTGCTGCGCGCCACCCGGCGCATCGGTGAATTTGAGCGATTGCTTGCCGCTGTGCGCCACTTCATTGGTGACGCGCGCCGTGGCCTTGTCGTTATCTTCATAAGTGCTGGCATCCAACACTTTGGCACCAACCGAAAGCTGCTCAAAGTTTTCGCTAATCGGCAGTGGCGGTTGAGGTGGAGGTGGTGCTGGAAACTGGCGCGGCAAAGTGCCCTTGTAAGGTTTGGCTGTTGTGCGCCCAACCTGGGAAAGATCAATAGCTTTGAAACCTAATTTAAAAGCGGGCGAGTTGGGCTGCAAGCGGAAGTCGTCTTTTGCCATGTTCACAAACAAAGGGTCGGCGATGAGCGAGTTTTTATCCTGCCCTTTGGCCTGCCACTGCTCAAGCGTTAGTCCGCCGGGAAATGTCACCGGCTTGCCCAATCGCCAATACAAATTAGAATCTAGTTTGAAGTTTTCACCGCTCCAGTTAGAGCCAAGCAGGGGCGCATCATCGTAAACAATGATGTTGCGATTAATATCAAGGGTAAAATGCTCCGGTTCAGGGCGCGAGCGCATTAGTTGTGCTTCGCGGCCAAAAGCGAATATATTGTTGCGAACCGTGTTGTCCTTGCCGTAATGCTGATGAAAACCGGCGCTTTTGGTGCGATAAACGAGGTTGTTTTCAGCCAGGAGTTTTGAAGTGCCTTCATCGAAATAGATGCCCCAGCCGCCATAAGAGAACGAATCTACATCGTGAATCAAATTGTGATGAAGATAATTGCCTTCACCGGCGCCGAGAGTATAGATGCCGCCCATGTCAGACAGCACGCCCTGACCGATTTGATGGATGTGGTTGTAAGCGATTTCGTTGTGGTGCGACAGGCTGCGATTGTAGCCCCACGACCAGCCCGGCGAAATGCCGGTGTAATAGAAATCGAAAATCTCGTTATGCAAAATGCCGTTATGCGGCGAATGCCCGATGAAGATGCCAACCGCTGCCGGATGCAGGCGCCCGCCATGCGCAATCAGGCAGTTTTGCACGGTGTTGTGCGAAGCCACATCTTCGTCGTCATCAAAAGCGCGCATCTCGCCGATTTTAATGCCGCCGGCGGCTAAATCGGTCAGTTCGCAATTGGAAATGTGATTGTTCTTGCAGCCCTGATTGAGCGCAATGCCATATTCACCGGTCTGGGAAATTTTACAGTTCTCAATGTGAATACGCCGCGCGCCCGTAGCCGTTAAGGCCGCGCCAAGCGGCGCTTCGGCTTGCACGAACGAATAGCCCTGTGGCGGTGTTTGCCAGTTGGAATGTGCGAAGTGGAGTCCGCGCAAAAAGATGTTGCTTACCCATTTGCGATTGGGCACATCGCCGCGCAGTTCGACTAAAGTAGATAAGCGCGGCGCGATAACCTGGGTGAGTTTTTCGCCGCGCTGCGGCCAATAGGTTAATTGACCGCTTTTGGAATCCAGATAAAAGTTGCCCGGTTCAAGGGCTTCTTTGACGTTTTCGATAAGGTAGCGCCCGCCCCGTGGAAACTTTTGGTAAGGTGGTGTGCCCATTGTCGTGCCGGTGAACTGAACGGTGCCACTTTGTTCATCAACAGAAGCCACACGCAGGCGTGCCATAGACCAGATTTGCATTCCCAGCATCTCTACATCGCCCAGATTGTGCCAGCCCGCTTTGAAATCACCGGGCGCAAATAAAAAGCGATCTATGCCTTTGTCCTTGTTGGGCGCGGTCGGTTCTAATTCGCTGCGCACAAAGTAGTAGCCTTGCTTGTCACCTTGCTTAGGCAGGCGCGGACGATAACGGCTCTGGCCGTTTACATAAAGGCGCGTAAAGCTCCACTTACCCCCCGCCGCTTCGGGCAACTGCGCCTGCCATTGATTGCCTGCTACACGCCAATTGGTAACAGGCTGGCCTCCGCTAAAAATCGGTTTTTCGTTCTGGTAAGCTTCATAAAAAATCGGCGCGAAATCGCCCCCCGAATCTTCAGGCAATAAAACAAACGGCTGCTTGAGAAAATAAGTGCCGCCACGCACCCAGACATGAGCGCCTGAAAACGGCGCGCCGTTTTTGCGAGTGACGCGAATCGCATCGCGTGCTTTATCCAGTGTGGAGAACGGCCTCTCTTTGGTGCCGGGGTTGGCATCATTTCCGTTAGGCGCCACGAAAAAATGCGATGCTTTGGCTACGTCTTGCGCTTGCACGGATTCATTTTGCATTGTCGTTCCCACAACCAGAGTAAAAATTAAAAGATAAATTACATTGCTCATCGTAGCTGATTTCTCCTTGTTAGCCTCATGAGATAAATTCACAAGAACTGTGCGAACAAAAGGTGCGCTTGTCATTCCGAGCGTTTTTACCTTATTGTCTTATGCCTTGCTTTCACTGATCGCCGCCGGGATTTTCTGCCGCGTTTTCCCAGCGTTTCACAAAATCTTCAGCGGTTGTGCCATGCAGGCAGGCAAAGCGCGCTACTTCGCGGCCCATTTCCAAAAGACGCTTTTCCAATTCGGCATCCAGCAATTTCCCTTCATCATTAAAGGCGGCGTGTGCCCGCGCGATTGAAACCTGTTGCGGCAAAACCCAGGCGTGCAATTGCCGCCCCACGCTGCGCAAATGATTAAGCGCGTTAATGGCACCAATCGAGCCGCCAGCCACGCCGACAAGGCCAATCATCTTGCCCTGAAACTCATCAAAGCCCATTAAATCGAGGGCATTTTTTAAAACGCCGCTGTAGGAGCCATGATATTCCGGTGTGCCCCATAAAATAGCCTGCGCGTTGCGGCACTCGTCGGACAAGCGTTTGACATCGGGAAAGGTTTCCGGGTCATGCCGCAAACCGGCGAACGGCAAATGATAATCGCGCAAGTCGCACAGTTGCGTTTGCGCGCCGGTTTGCCGCGCGCCTTCGAGGGCTATCTGTAAAGCGCGGCGCGTGCTGGAATCTTCGCTCATGCTGCCACACAAAGCGAGAACTTGAATGTGAGAGAAATCAAGGCTCATGAAGAGTTTGAAAATATTCTTCCAGTAAGTTTTTTTGCGGCAGGTGCAAGTCTACGCCGGGACGAATCTTTCGCAAATGTGACAGGGTTTCTTCCAGAGTTTGGACTTGGCTGCTTTTCAAGAGATAAGCCGCCACAAATGTAGCACTACGTCCATGTCCCAGCGCGCAATGCACATAAACCGGGCCTTGATTCAGATGAGCTTGGAGAAATTCAACGCCGTGACTTAACTCTTCTATAGTGGGCGCCGTTGTATCAAGAACCGGCACACATAAGTAATGCGGCGCTTTCTGCAAAAACGTGACTTCAGCGAATTCGGCGGTTAAATCAAGCACCGCGAAAATTTCGGGCAACTGCTTTTCATCACGCGGCCATAAGCGGCAGCCCATCCATAAACCGGGCGCAATCTCATCGGCGGCATTTTCGCGCGAAGCGCGGCGAAACAGCCACAGTGATAGATAATTCAACGCAAAATATGGCCAGAATAGCAGCCAACTCCACCAACTCAGTTTGGCGCCGCGTTTCCCAAAGACAGATGATCCCAGCGCGCCGTAACCTGACGCAACGCCGCCAAAGGCCAGCGCCGTGTTCACGGTTATGAATTTCAAAAACCAATGAGTGGAAACAACCATCGCCGCCAGAGCGCCCAGGCTAAGAATGCCAAAGAGCACAGCATACTTGCGGCTGCGCTGGGGACGTGCCATTATGACAGAGTGTCCTTTGTGGGGAATGTCTTAGGGCTTAAATGTGAGCCTAAGCCGCCATGAGTAATTCAAACTCTTCATTGTCAACCCAATCGTCATCATGCTTTGACGTTTGGCCGTTAAGAAAACGATGATAAAGCTCCTGGACAAGCTCCTCGCTGCGTTGCGTGAGGTAATTCGAGGGAAATTGCAGCACTTTGCCATAAGCCGCCTGTGCCTTGTCTCGTTGTCCTAAGGCTCCATAGGCATGAATGCGTAAGACATTGACCGGAAATTGCAACAAAGGCGCTTGCTCCGCTTCCAAAACCTCGGCTGCTCCGGTGAAATTGCGCCGCCGTAACTGCGCCATCGCCAAAGCTGAACGGAAATAACTCTGACTCGAAACTATCGGGCACTCCTCGACGCCACGCCTGAAAACGCGAATTGCCTCTTTCGTTTTACGCATGGCAAGCAAAATCATGCCACGCATATGAAGTGCAATCCAATCATCGGGTGTTTTAGGTTCATGCTGCGGCAGGCTGTCCAAAGCCTCATCCAAGCGTCCTAAAGCAAGTAAAACACCAACACGACCCCTGCGAGCGACTTCATCATGAGGGAAGTCTTCGATAGCTTGTTCATAGGCAGTTAAGGCCTCATCCAAGCGACCTAATACTTTCAAAACCTCTGCTCTACCTTTTTTACCAATAGCGTCTTCACTATAAATATCGGCTTGAATGAAGGCGTAGTCGGCTTCATCAAATCTTCCTGAATTCAAAAGTGCATCGCCATGTTGCGCCCAGGCCCAACCATCATCGGGTTTGAGTTGAACACTTTGCTCCGTTAGTTCCAGTTGAAATTCAAGCAAGCCGACCGATTTAGCCTCCATCGCTAAATCGCATAATGATTTCGCCGCGTATTCAGCGCCGCCATTTTGCATCTGATCTTCAATTAGCTCAACGATGAATTGGCGGGCACGCGATACATCACGCTCCTGAATGAGTTTTACGATTGCGGCTTTCTGGCTTTCGACGCGGTTGAAGGTGTCCAGACCACCAGTGCGGCGCTTTGCTTTACGCCCTTTGCCGCCTTGCCAATCTTCGGCATCATCAGTTTCCAGCACCAAAGCGGGGCGCTGAATAGCGCGTAGGGGCGCTGTCCAGTGCTGTAACACCTGACGGTGAACTTTAAATTGTGGATGGAGAAGGGCATCAACCAGGAACCCGCCGACTTTATTTGTCTCGCGGGCAGTTACTAAAGCAGTAAACATTCCAGCGCGCACCAAAGCGGCGCGTAATCCATCGCGGGGCACCTGAAAGGTTGCTGGATCAATTGCTTCCCAGGCTAACCATGCTTCTTCAATGAGAGGCTGACGACGGCGAATCTGACGCCATAAATCAAAGACCCTAACGGCATCGGCATCGCCGGCAGCATCTAAAGCACTGCCAATATCAGAATCGCCAGTTAAAGGACGCGCGTGGAAAACGCCGCAGATATAATCCAGCACAGCGGTATCTTCTAAGAACTCTTCTAAGGCATCCGCCGCTTTAGCGCGCACCTTTGCGGAAAGTTTTCCGTCCAGCGTAATTAAGGACAGATGCAGCGCGCTCTCGCAATCTGTGGCATGTTCAAGCGCACGCGCCGCTTCGTCCTGTGTGACGTTTTCCAGAAAAATCAAATCACGGGCATCACCAATGAGATGTGGCAGAGCCGAAGCGTGGCAGACAGCCGGCTCCGCTTGCTCGCTGCGTAAAACGCTTATTTCTTCCTTTTCTATGAGAATCGCCGCGTTAGCGCGACCTGAAATCAGAGCATTCATGGTGACACCTCCACTGTGACATTTGTAATGCCATTATTGAGCAAGGTTTCTTCAACCGCTTCCAAAATAACCGCGCGAGCTTTGATTTGCTTTTTGGTGCCACCGGATGTGCCTTTAACCTTTTCAACGGCACGAATCGTAAGTGGCCCCCAGATGTGAACTTCGATGAAATCTTCTGTTGGAGCTGGCGGTTTGGGCTGCAAGAGCAAACTGGGGAAGGAATCGGTTGTGGTAGTTGTTGTAATTTTGTTGCTCAACTTTGCGACGGCTAATTTACCTCTTTGGCTCCATGTTGCGCGAAACCCCACGGGCAAATTATCAACCTCTTTGATGTTTATTTTGTGGCGCTTCGTCCACTCCCCGGAGTTTTCTTCAAACACCGAGGCTCTATGTGCGATCAAGTCATCGCGCAAAATAAAATAACATTCTCCATAATACGGCAGACCTTCTTCATTTAGTGTTAGCGCAGCAAAACGGATATTTTCCTTGTAATGAGGAAATAAAGCGCTGTCGGCTAATACGCGGATTTTATCCCAGCCTTTGTCGGTTGGAACCCGCACGCGCGCTTCCACTAATTCATAGAATGAAGCATACATTTCTCGGTCATTTTGTGCGAGTCGCATCAATTCCGACAAAGGCCGGGCAATAACAGCTTTTGCGCCGCTAACGGCGTTTTCAAATTCGATTACGGCACTTTCCACGCCTCGACTATTAGCGTCTGCTAAAGCTGCATCGTAACGTTGTTGTAGTTTATTAAGTTCATCTAACTCTTCTGCTGCTTCTACATTTGGATAAAGGGCCGGACGCGCGCAATGAGGACACAGACTTTGTGATTTAGGGAAAGTATGATGGCATTCTCGACACGATTTCATAAAAAGTGCCTTCATTATAACATTTTTTGTAGGCCTTTTATTTATGCTCTCACTCAGAATCAGCAACATACTGAATTAAAACACAAGAAATTGAAGTGTTGCTTACACTAAGCTGCATGGCCCGGCCTGGATTCGATGCTTTGACTTTGCGCGCTGTCGCTCACGAACTACAAATTTATGTTGGTGGGCGTCTTCAAGGTGTGCGCCAACCCGAAGACTTTCAAATTGTTTTTGAGGTTTATCGCGCCGGTGTTGGTGAGGCGCGCTGGCTGTTTGACTGCTCGCCCCAATGGGCGCGCACACACCTGACCAAAACGCGCGTGCCCAACGCGCCTTCGCCGCCTGCCTTTTGCGCGGCGCTGCGCAAGTTTGTCGAAAGCGGCACGATTCTTTCCATTGCGCAACGCGGCTCTGACCGCATTTTAGATATTGAGATTCGCGGTTACGAAGGCCATCAATATTTATTCACGGCAGAGTTCATGGGACGCCACAGCAATTTGATCTTGCTTGGCTCCGAAGAAGGCGGGCAGCGAGTTATATTGCACGCCGCCAAATTGATTCCGGCCCGATTGAGCCGCGTGCGCGAAGTTTTGCCGGGTCGCGTTTATATCCCACCGCCCCCGCCCAGAGAAAACGGTTTTGCATTAAGCCCCTTTTTAAAAGCAGAGGTCGCTTTGCGCGGCGATGATTCGATTGAAGAGGCAGCGCACCAAAATCAGTGGCAGCCGGTTTTGTTGCGCGGTGAATGCAGCGAGGTAGCAGGCGCCTATCCTTTGCCTTTGAAAAGCTGGACGGGCGCGCAGGAGCCGCGTGCATCGCTGTCGGCGGCTTTAGATGAATACTATTCATCGGCTGTGCCGCATGCGACTTTGGATGCTGAAAAGCGCACCTTAACCGGCGTTTTAAACAAAGCCTGGGAGCAGCGTGCACAAGCCTTGGCGCAAATTGAACATGGTCAAAGCGAAGGCTCGCGCGCCGCGCAAATGCGCCGTCAGGGCGAATTGATTTTAGGTAACTTGTGGCAATTGCAGGGCGGGCAGGGCCGCGCCGTTGTGACCGATTATTTCCAAGACCCGCCTGTGGATGTTACCATCGCGCTCGATGCTGATTTAACACCGCAGGAAAATGCCACTCGTTTATTTGATCGCGCCCGTAATGGCGAAAAAAACGCCTCGCGTTTGAAAGAGTTGCAGCGCAAGATGAGCGAAGAGATTGCAGCCATCGAAAGCGCACAAGAGCAGTTGCAAAAGGCTGCTTCGCTTGAGGAAATGGCCTTGCTGCGCGAGCAGGTTAGTCAACGTGGTTGGTTGCAAACCCAACAGGCAAGCGGAGGGAAAACGGCACTTCGTCCCGATTTCGGCGGCAAGAAAATCCGTTCTTACACTTCACCCGAAGGCTGGCAGGTTTTCGTCGGTGACAACGCCGAAGCCAATGATTATCTGGTGCAACGATTAGGACAATCCAACGATTGGTGGCTGCATTTGCGTGCGGGCACCAGCGCACATGCCCTTGTTAAAACTAATAATGCGCCGCTCAAAGTGCCGAAAAGCACACTCGAATTTGCCGCGCGTCTGGTAGTGCAACGCAGCGCGGCCAAACACGCCGGGGTTGTGGCTGTAGATTACACCCTCAAAAAATATGTGCGCAAGCCGCGCCGCGCGGCGCCGGGCAGTGTATTGTATTCGCATGAAAAAACTTTGCACGTCGGAGTGGACACAGTTGCATGAAGTTTCCCGCACGCTGGCACACGTGGGCCGCCGCTTATTTAGTTCTGCAATCGCTCTTAGTCACAGCGTGGTGGGTTTTGTTAGCGGTTTCCCCATCCGCGCGTGATTACTTCAAACCGGCAACGGCGCCGGATGCCATGCTTTTCGCCTTTGCGTTGCCCGATGCCATTTTCTTCATTATCGCGGCATGGTGGTCGGCCTGGCGCTTAATCAGAGAGCCGCACCGAGCCATGTTGCCGCTGGCTTTGCATGTGGGTGGAGCTATTTACGCCTGGTTATATTGCCTGCTGCTTTGGATGTTGAGTGGTGCAGGTCTGGCAGGTGCTGTATGCATGTTATTTTGTGCCATCCTGCCATCGCTGTTTTTGTGGAAGTTGTGCCAGGCCGATGGAATAGAACCGTAATTGTTGATCTCAGTGCTAAAAAGAGTGCCACTACGTTCAATTTCTTATGCCATTTTTGAAAAATGGCATGGAGAAGCACGTCCGGCCCGATTCGCTGTCAACTGTTGTAAGACAGTGATGCAAACCCTTATTATGTGGCTGATTTTCTTAGGCCTGGGGCCGCTCTGCACCTGGCACATCGAAAACCTACTGGGCTTTGCGCGCTGGCGTTTTGCCTTTGAACATCAACTATTCTTCGGCATATTTACGTTCTGCTGTAGCGCGGCGCTGGCGTGGGGCAGTGCTTATTTTTTGATTTTACAGGGGCAAGGCACACCACTTCCTGCGGATGCGCCGCGCCATTTGGTGATAGCCGGGCCTTATCGTTTTGTGCGAAATCCAATGGCAATGGGTAGTCTGGCGCAAGGCTTGGCCATCGGCATTGGGTTAGGTTCGCCTTTGGTTTTGATTTATGGCTTCATCGGTATTCTTGCCTGGAATTACATTGCTCGTCCGTGGGAAGAGTTTGATTTAGCCCGACGCTTTGGCGCGCCTTACGAAGATTACCGCGACTCTGTGCGCTGTTGGATTCCGCGCCTTCACGCTTATCAGGGCGAGGACAAAACTTTGAAACAACATGAAACTGATTGATCTTTCACAGCCGGTTTATCACGAATGCCCCAACTGTCCGGTTCATCCTCTGGTGCAAGTCGAGAACTTAGCGACTCATGAGCCGGATGGCTGGCTGTGCGAAAAATTTACGCTCTCTAATCACACGGGCAGCCATGTAGATGCGCCGTTGCATAAAATTGCCGGTGCTGCTTCGCTTGATGAGATTCCTCTGGAGAGTTGGGTTGGCCCGGCTTATATTGCCGACTTGCGTCCTTGTGTGCCGTTTCAAGCCCTTGATGCCTTGCTCTTACGAGAGCGCCTGCCCCAGGATTTGAGTGATAAAATTGTGCTGCTCGCCACAGGCTGGGGCGACAAACGCGAACGCTCCGAAGAATGGCTCTACCAATCGCCGTATTTGTCGCCCGAAGGCGCGCAGTTTTTAGTCGAAAAAGGCGTGCGCGGCGTCGGCATTGATCATTATTCGGTTGGTGGTATTGCCGAATGGAACGAGAAAACACATACCGTTTTGTTGGGCGCAGGCGTGTGGATCGTTGAAGAGTTGCGTTTCCCTGCCGAGGTTTTTGCGTTGCCCCAACCGGTGCAGTTTTGGGCGCTGCCGGTGAATTTCAAAGGCGCAACTGGTGCTTTTTGCCGGCCCGTAATTGTCGTCAATGAATCATGAAAACGATAATCCTCAATCAACCTGAACAGCTTTCGCAAATTGAAACCGAGCGGCCAACACCACCCGAAAAGGGCCAGGCGTTAGTTCGCGTGCATCGCGTCGGTATTTGTGGGACGGACTTGCACGCTTTTCGCGGACGCCAACCGTTCTTTTCCTATCCGCGCATTTTAGGGCATGAACTGGGTGTTGAAATTATCGAGTTAGGCTCTCCATCGCAAAGGCTTCAAGTAGGCGATAAATGCGCCGTTGAGCCTTATCTGAACTGCGGCAAGTGCATTGCCTGTCGTCGTGGTAAGCCCAACTGCTGTGCCCATCTTGAAGTGCTTGGTGTTCATGCCGATGGTGGAATGCGCGAGTTCTTTGTCGTGCCGCAAGAGAAGCTGCACACTTCGTCAAAGCTGTCTTTTGATCAATTGGCTCTGGTTGAAACGCTGGGCATCGGGGCGCACGCTGTTGCCCGCGCACAAATCGAACGCGGAGAAAACACGCTTGTGATCGGTGCCGGGCCGATTGGCTTATCTGTTATCCAATTTGCCCGCGAAGCCGGAGCGCGCGTTTTAGTATTGGATGTTAATGCGAACCGCTTGCGTTTTTGTCGCGAACAATTGGGCGCCGATGAAACAGTTTTAGCGAACGATGATGCGCTGTCCGACATTGAACAATTAACCAACGGCGATTTGCCAACAGTGGTTTTTGACGCAACGGGTAGCGCGGCTTCGATGGAAAATGCTTTTCAATTTGTCGCGCCGGGTGGTAGATTAGTTTTTGTGGGTCTGGTGCAGGCCGAAATTAAATTCCATGACCCCTTTTTCCATCGCCGCGAGTTGACTTTATTGGGTAGCCGCAACGCTACGCCCGATGACTTTCGCCGTATTATTGCGCTTTTGGAAAGCGGAGCCATTGATACAACGCCGTGGATTACGCATCGCAGCGATTTTGACAGTTTTATTCAAACTTTTCCCGATTGGCTCGATCCGCAAAAGGGTGTCATCAAAGCTATGCTCGAACTGTAGACGTAATTTGGCTTAACCTCGAAAAACGACAAATCCGTTTGAAGTTCATGCCTGTAGGTCATAATAGAAGCATCCACTTATCACTAAGGTTTCAATGAAATTGTTTACTCGCCCAACACGCCAGGGTTTCACCCTTATAGAGTTACTTGTCGTCATAGCGATAATAGCACTGCTCGCCGCTATTTTGTTTCCTGTTTTTGCCAGAGCGCGTGAAAATGCACGCAAAAGTTCTTGTATAAACAATGTAAAACAAATCGGTTTAGGTCTGGCGCAATACACGCAGGACTTCGATGAAACTTTTATCCGCGCCTGGTATGTCAACAACCAGGCAAGCGATACCACTTACTATAAGTGGATGGATGCTATTTTCCCTTATGTTAAGAGTGAACAAGTTTTTAAATGTCCCAGTCATGCGGCGGCTCGCTATCGTTACAATAAGACCATTACAGCAGGCACCTCGACTGATTATGGCAGCTACAGCATCAATGCAGGATATTATGCCGGTGATGCTTATAAATCCCCTGCCGGTGAGTGGGGCACTGCTTTATCGGAGGTTGAGGCACCGGCTTCTACCGTTTGGATTACTGATGGCGAGTATCCTAATGCTTTTGAATTCGCCTGGAGTCTTCCCGCCGATAACCCCAGTGTGATCCGCACCGGAAATGTGCCGTATCTGGGTTGCACCGGAGGCACTTGCTATCGCAGCGCTCAAGGGCGGCATTTAGATACGGTTGCGGTAGGTTACGTGGATGGTCATGCTAAAGCCGTCCAGTTAGATGATCTCGCTGCGCGCAAGACTGTAGGCGGCAATCAAATTTTAACGGCTTTTACTATAGCCAAAGATTAACTTAAATCTGAAACGAAAGCGCCAC
>DASWNL010000172.1:0-3468 GCA_036399215.1 Abditibacteriaceae bacterium | reverse complement strand
CGGTTGCGAAACTTCGCCTCTTCGACGCGAAGTTTTTCGATGGTTTCGTCGTCCATCACGCGGCCTAAAAGGCACCAGCCTTCTTCGTTGTAATGGTCAATGGCTTCTTGGTTCAATGGTGTTACGTTCAACATATCCCTTACCATAATGGTATTTTTACTGGCTCTGAGCGCTTCGACACGGCAAATAAACTAATACAGCGGCATGATAGATTCGGCGCCTGGAGGCGGGTTGTTTTCAAACTTCGGACGAATCCAGCGAGCCTGCGAAGGCGCACCGGGATTACGATAAGCGGTCACCATTGTCCATCGGGTGTCGCTTTGGCTTTGGCGCGGTGTTACAGCGTGGAGCGCATCCGTCCACATCACGATAACGCTGCCTTCAGGCACTTCCAAATCTATGATCTCCAAAGGTTCGCCAGTCAGCGGATGTGTTTTTCCATTCAGCCATGAGGCGCGAAGCTCCTCGTCAGATTCGGCTCGTATGTCGGCACGAAACAGGTGGCTTCCGGGCACAACTTTCAAACTACCGTTGCCCTGTTGGAAGCCGGAGACGTAGAAGAAGATGCGGATAAACCCCAGGTCGGGCCTGTCAGAAGCGTAGGGATGCGTGTGCCAACCCTGCCCACGATCGCCCCCTTTACGCGACAAATTAACACAATGGTCGTAGCGAATCTCGTCGCCGAGTATGGCACGCGCCAATTCCAGCATTTGCGGATGAGCGATAACCGAAGCCAGATACACGTCATGTTCCGCAGCGTAACGCATGGGAAGGTGTTCCCCGGCAGCGGGAATTTCCAGGTTGTGCCTCAGTGCTTCTATCACTTTCCGGCGCGTGCAAGTCGTCAGACATTGGGGCAACAGCAGATGCCCATCCTGGTTAAGCCGCTTCTTTTCAGCTTCACCCAACGAATAAGAGGAAAATAAAAGTTCTGGCATTATAATCTCGTTTTATCAGCGGATACGTTTTTAGCTGTAGTGCTGTCGAAATTGACGGCACTACAGCCATATATTTCATCGTGCCCAATTGTCGCTGCGGAACTGCTCGACGGGCAGGCCTTCGTCGTGGTCGAACAGGCCGGGGAGCGGAAAAACGCGCCAGGCGTAGCGCACTGCGATAGGTTCGGGAACTTGGGTGCTGGTAACGAGAACCGAAGTGTTATTGTCTCCCATCACGCCTATGGCAGGCTTAAACACGCGGTCTTCGCCGGCGAGTTCAAAGCCGGTTACGGGGTCAGAGAAGTTAGTGAGTGCCTGCCACCTGTTAGGAGATTTGAAGCGGATGCGAAAGCCGGCGCCCTCGCGCTCAATTTTTTCAACTTCCGGGCCGGAATCGCGAATCTTAAAGCCGTAAGTGCGTGCAAGGGCGATGCGGGCAAGGCGGCGTCCAATCTCCTGCTTGCGTTGCGGGTGAATGTTTTTCGGCTGACCCAAATCCATGCTGATGGCGTGGCCCGTGTTAGGAAGTGACAGTGCGGCGTTTTGCGCTTCGCGCATGAAGGGCCAAAGGGTGCTTACATTGTCACCGTAGCTGGAAAGCTGAACCCAGTAGAAGGGAAAGTCGCCCTGTCCAAACAAGGTGCGCCAACTGGTGATCAGGGCTGGGAACGCCTTGACATAGTAGGCATAAAGGCCGGCGTCGCCTTCGCCCTGATACCAGATGACACCACGCAATGCATACGGCAACAGAGGATGAATCAAGCCGTTGTAGAAAGTGGAAGGCCTGAACATGTCATCAGGGCCACCTGGAGTTCCTGCCCAGCCATAGCCCGGACGTGGCGTGGTAAAGGGTGTCTTGGCGGCGAGGGCCGCCGCTTTATCCGTCTCCCATTTGGCAACGTCGGCATCGAGCTTTGCCTTCACCGCAGGGTATGCAGCGAGCTTCTTCGTCGCTTCTTCGATATCTCCCGAAAAGGCAGGCTCAGCTTTGAGCGTAGCGTCATCAACCCAGGTTCGTATTTTACTGGCCCCCTGGCTGGTGTTGATGATGCCGACAGGCACATTGAGGACTTTGTAAAGCGTGAGGGCATAATGGTAACCGATGGCGGAGAAGTCGCCGGTGGTTTCAGGCCCGGCAACCTTCCAGGTGCCGGAGCCGGTGGAGAGTGGAGTGTAGGAAGTTTTCTTGTCCGGTCTAAGTTCGCGAATCATTGAAAACCGCGCGGAGCCTGCGATATCGAGAGACGAGTCAAAGCTCTCTTTGACCATCTGCTGCATATTGGACTGGCCCGAAGCAAGCCACACTTCACCAACCAGAATACCAGTGCGTGTGACGGTGTTTTTGCCCTTGATGACAAGGCTGGAGGGCGTGGCGTTGGCAGGCAGCGCCGGGAGATCGACGCGCCATTTGCCGGTCGCGTCCGCAGTGGTGGTAGCGGTGTGGCCGGCGAAGGCGACGGAGACTCTTTCTCCGGCGTCAGCGGTGCCCCAGACGGGAACGGGTTTGTCGCGTTGAAGGACGGCGTTGTCGTTAAACAAAAAGGCAGGAACGACATCAGCGCGAACGGGCGCACTAAGGCACCCAAGTGCCAAACAGAATAGGTTGTTACGCATCATATTCATTAACTTCTTTTCTCTCACAGGGAGATTCCTTCTTGGGCCGCCACACTGCGGATATGTGCGGCAGCCAGACGATACTCTTCCGCATTGGGTAAATGTTCCAACAGCATCGGGATATCCGCGTCCAGATTGTTTAGCTCGCGCAGAAAGGTAACGTAGTCCAGCGATCCTAAGCCTGGCCGCACTTCATCAAATTGCACCGTCACGCCTTCGCCGATCTTTATATCCTTGGCATGACAGCAGCGAATATGCTCACCCAGCAAACGGAAGCATTCGCGCAAAAGAGCGGTATTATCGAAAAACAGCGCTGGCGAATTGATCATGTTGACCGGGTCGAGATGCACTCCAAAACCACGGCGGTCGATAGCTTGGATTAAGCGCAGATAGCTGGCAGGCGAATCCGGGAATATCCACGGCATCGGTTCGAGGGCAAACACGCTTCGCGTCGGATGCACCGCATCGATAATCTTGCGGGTCGTCTCCACAATCATCTCAAACGTTTCTTCCGTCAGATTCGCCGGATGAGGCCCATACCAGGTGTAGCTGCCTCTAGAACCTGCCGTATTGACGCAGCAAATGGCTCCAATGCGGTCGGCGAGTTCCAGCCCGCGAATGCACTTCTCAATCGCTTTAGCGCGTGTGTCGGAATCACTGGAAAGCGGATTGCTCCAGGCTCCCACTTCGGCAATCACGATGTCGGCTTGTTTGGCTGCTAATTCATAAGCGCGGACAGTGGCGTCATCGGCGTCCGGCTCCACGGGACACTGAGCGGCACGATAGCCGTTGCTCCGCAGTGCCTGCACCCAGTCATCGGGATTATCTATTGCTTCAAAGAGTGGCCCACCCAATCGCATCTGTATTTCCTTTATATGGCCTGGCGAATGAAAACGCGGCACCCGGGCCCCCACCT
>DASWNL010000171.1:0-6466 GCA_036399215.1 Abditibacteriaceae bacterium | reverse complement strand
GGGCGCCTGGCGGCCCATCCGGTGCTTTAGTAGATGTATTGCAGCCTTACAGGGGACGGGAAAGTAGCGCGCCTTACACACTGCTATCTTCTCAAATCCCCGCTTCCGGCATTGTTTTAAACACAGTCTGGAAACGCGTCTTGTTGGTGTGGCGCTTTGGCAATAGTCGAATTTTGCAAGCTAAAGATCAGCGTCTTCTCTGGCACCGCCCTGTGGTCGAGCGTTGCCGGCAAATCGCGCCGTTTTTTATTTATGGTGAACCACATCCTGTCCTCATTAAAGGCCGCATTCAATGGCTAATTCCAGCGCATAGCGTCGCCGATTCGTATCCTCTGGCTTTTGCGGTCAGTGATTCAAGAATCAACTACCTGAAGGCCAGCGCTGTTGCTATAGTAGATGCCTATAACGGAAAAACGCGGTTTTTCGCTTTGGACGAAAACGATTGGCTTTTGCATTCATATCGTCGTCTTTTCCCCGAACTTTTTCACGATTCTTCGCAGATGTCAGATGATTTACGTGCTCATTTGCCTCTTTCGTC
The DNA here is from genome assembly GCA_036399215.1 of Abditibacteriaceae bacterium. Taxonomy (GTDB): domain Bacteria; phylum Armatimonadota; class Abditibacteriia; order Abditibacteriales; family Abditibacteriaceae; genus DASWNL01. Next base: position 5,928 of record DASWNL010000171.1, on the reverse strand, counting down.
CTTACAATTTGCCGCGCAAAGCGATTTATGGTCGCGCACCCTGCTGCCTTCTATAGAAGATTACTTCCAGGGCAAATCGGCCAAGCCTACAGCCTTAAGTCAGCCTCTCCCCTGGAACAACCAGCAAACGGTAACCCTTGGCGCGTCGCCTTTCCTTGCCGGGGAGCGCATTCTGTGGCTACAGCTTTTCTCACAGGAAATCCAACTTGCGGAAGGCTCGCTTTCTACGCCCATTACGAGCGCTTTAGTGGGCGAAACGTTCAATGGCCGATTGCAACTTTATTCCTGGCAAGCGAAAACCCCTGTAACTTTGCCGCAAACATCTAAAAACGAGCCTCTTACAGTCAGCGCGGCCCTTATTGATAGTGAATTACTCTTGCGCGGCCTGCGATTTTCAAAACAAGAGGCGCCGCGTCCATTCTGGTTCAGCAACAAAGCCGGATTTCAAAGCGAAACTTCTGCCTTACTGGCCGCAAAATACCTGCCTCAAGAAGACAGGAAAATCAATAAAACCGGAACGCTGGTTGCTCCAGGCCGTTGAGCCTTTGTCTTTCCCGACCTTCGTGGTAGAATTAAAGGAACATGTCTTTTGCAAGGCAGAAAACGCATCATGAACGAGCAGCAAAAACAAGAGTTACAAGCCCTGAGTGAGCGATTTGAGGTGGCAACTCCGCAGGAGATTTTGCGCTGGGCCATCACGACTTACGGTGAAAAGCTGACAATGGCGACAGCTTTTGGGGCCGAGGGCTGCTGTTTGTTACACATGATCGCGCAAATTCGCGATGAAACGGGCATCGTGCCGGATATTTTTAATCTGGATACGGGCTATCAGTTCCCACAGACACTGGCTTTACGCAACCGCATTCAGAAAAAATACGGCCTGAATATTCGTTTGGTGAGCAACGAAGAAACCATACAGCAAATGGAAGCGCGCTTTGGCGAGAAACTCTATGAATCGCACCCCAATCACTGCTGCCATCTGCGCAAAGTTGTGCCGCTGCGCGATGCTGTGCAAGGCTTCGATGCCTGGATTACGGCCATTCGTCGCGAACAGACGCCCGAACGCGCTCGCACCGCCATTGTAGGGCAAGACCCCAAATTTGATTTTCTGGTCAAAGTTAGCCCTTTAGCCAACTGGACGAAGCAGCAAGTTTGGGATTACATTCGCGAACACGAAGTGCCCTATAACCCCTTGCACGACCAAGGCTTTCCTTCGATTGGTTGCTGGCCCTGCACGCGTGCTGTAGCGCCGGGCGAGGACGAGCGTTCAGGCCGCTGGGCCGGCAAAGATAAGCGCGAATGCGGCATTCACATCACGGTAGATGGCAAAATCGAGCGCGAAGCCGAACGTAGCGAGCGCTCTGCAATGGCAATGGCCGCTTAAATTAAGCGAAGCAGAGAATGAAAAGCGGGGCCAAAATAAATTTTATGGCCTCGCTTTTTCGTGTTTGAATCAACCTGAAAATATCATGCTAAAGAATTTTTTCAAAAAAGTAACGGCTGTTGTTGCTGGTCGCCAACTTGATGATGAGTTGTTGGATGAACTCGAAGAGCAACTCATCATCAGCGATGTTTCGCTTGACACTTCATCACATCTCATCGAAGCCTTGCGTGGTGCCGCCAAGCGTGGCGAAGTGCCGACCGATGGCGACATTGTGAAGTTTTTACAGCGTGAAATCTCGATTTTGCTGGGTGGCGGCGTGCATCCCCTGCAAACCAACCCGCAAGGCACTACGGTTTGGCTTTTTGTCGGCGTTAATGGCGTTGGCAAAACCACTTCGGTGGGCAAACTGGCGCATCGTTTGGCGCAGAGCGGCCACAAGCCGCTCTTAATTGCAGCCGATACCTTTCGCGCTGCCGCCGTTGAGCAACTCCAGGAATGGGGACGGCGCGCCGGGGTGCCCGTTATCGCGCAGCAAGCAGGCGCCGACCCGGCGGCAGTGGTGTTCGATGGGTTACACGCTGCCAAAAGTCGTGGCTGCAACTACGTTTTGATTGATACGGCGGGTCGCCTGCATACCAAATCGAATTTGATGAATGAACTGGCGAAAATCACCCGCATTGTCGAACGCGAAACCGGCGCGCCGCCCGATGAAACTCTGCTGGTCATCGATGCCACAACCGGCCAAAACGGCCTCAATCAAGCGCAAACTTTCACGCAAAGCGCGCCTTTAAGCGGCCTGATTCTCACTAAATGGGATGGGACAGCTAAAGGTGGCATTATTCTCAGCGTCGCCAAAGAAACCGGCGTGCCGGTCAAACTCATCGGTATCGGTGAGAAAATCGAGGATTTGCAAGTTTTCGATCCCGCCGATTTCGCCCGTGCCATGTTTGAATAACTCCTTGCTAAAATGAAAAGTGAGGTGCTTTATGAATCTCGCCGAATTATCCAAAGAAGAGTTTGCTGCTTTAGCCAAAGAAATCTACTATCGAGACATTCGCCCACAGGTCATTGGCGAACATCATGGCGAATTCCTGGTTCTGGATGTGGAGTCCGGCGATTATGAAATCGCTGTGGATATGCTGGATGCAGAAGACCATTTGAAAGTGCGCCGTCCCCAGGGCCGATTCTATGGAATCCGCATTGGTTTTAAAGCGGCTCTGAGTTTGGGCGGGCATCTGGCTCCTGACGATGGAGCCAATCTGTGATTGGCTTTGTTTCGCCACAGGGTCGGCCTATTTTGCGCCTGGTTATCAGCGGCACCAACACACAAGAAATCGAGTGTTGGCTGGACACAGGGTTCGATGGAGGCTTACTGCTAAACCAGGAAACTGTTGCATCGCTCGGCCTGGAAGCCGGCTCGACAGTAACAGCTCTTTTAGCTGATGGTTCGGCTATCGAAGCGCAATCTTATCGTGCCGAAGTGCAATGGAATGAAGAGGCGAAACGTGTTCAGGTTGTGCAAGCCGAGGGTTTACCCCTCATCGGCCTAACTCTCCTACGCGACCATGAAATAAGAATCCACTTAATACCAGGAGGCACAGTCGGCATCGAACCCATTGATTAAATCATGCTTTCTAATCTTTCTCAAAAATTATCCAATACCTTCGCCAAGTTGCGCGGCAAAGGGCGCATTTCGGAAGCGGATGTAGATGCCGCTTTGCGCGAAGTGCGCCTGGCGTTGCTCGAAGCGGACGTTAACTTCAAAATCGTCAAAGAGTTCGTGGCGAATTTGCGCGAAAAGGCTCTTGGCGCCAATGTTTTGGAATCGCTGTCGCCCGATCAGCAGGTTATCGCCATCGTGCGCGATGAACTGACGGAACTGCTCGGCGGTAAACAAGCGCGCTTGCAGTTTTCCTCGCGCCCGCCCACGGTCATTTTAATGGCCGGCTTACAGGGCACAGGCAAAACCACCACAACGGCCAAACTCGCCGCACAACTCAAGCGCGAAGGCAAGAAACCGTTGTTGGTTGCGTGTGATATTTACCGTCCTGGTGCGATTTTGCAGTTGCAGACAGTGGGAAGTCAAGTCGGCGTGCCGGTTTTTGAAATGGGCACCGCACCGCCGCCGCAAATCGCTAAAGCCAGCCTGAAATATGCCAGCGAACACAACTGCGATGTAGTGATTGTGGACACTGCCGGACGCTTGCATGTGGACGAAGCGATGATGGCCGAAGTGCGCCATGTGCATGACGCGGTTTCGCCACACGAAATCTTGCTGACTTTAGATGCCATGACTGGTCAGGACGCTGTGAATGCGGCCAAGGCCTTTCACGAGACGCTGCCGCTTACCGGTGTTATTCTCACGAAATTAGATGGCGATGCGCGCGGTGGCGCCATCTTATCGGTGCGCGCTGTAACCGGCGTGCCTGTCAAATACGTTGGTCTGGGCGAAAAATTGGATGCTTTGGAAGCCTTTCATCCCGACCGCATGGCCGGGCGCATTTTGGGCATGGGCGATGTGCTGACGCTTATCGAAAAAGCCGAACAGCAATTCGATGAAAAGCAAGCCATCGCCATGGAAGCCAAGATGCGCGAGGGCAATTTGGATTTGGAAGATTTCCTGAATCAGATGAAGGAAATGCGCAAAATGGGGCCGATGGAGAACATTCTGGGCATGTTGCCCGGTATGAATAAACTGCCCGCCGGCGCCAAACTGGGAGTGGATGAAAAGCAGATGAAGCGCGTCGAGGCCATCATTCTTTCGATGACGCCCAAAGAGCGCCGCGACCCGGACATGATAAACGGCTCACGCAAGCGCCGCATCGCCCTGGGTAGCGGCACCAGCGTGCAGGAAGTCAATCGTTTATTGGGTCAATTCCGCGATATGCGCAAGATGCTGCGGCAGATGAATGCGATGGCTTCAGGTAAAATGAAAATGCCGCGCGGTTTTAATCCGCGAAATATGCTAAAATAGTTCCGCTGTCCCCATAGGGACAAAAGACAGACAAAGGACAAAGTCGAAATGGTTCGTATTCGTTTGCGCCGCACCGGCGCCAAAAATAATCCGGCCTACCGTCTGGTAGTGGCCGATCAGAACAGCCCGCGCGATGGCGCTTTCATTGACACTATTGGTCATTACCTGCCCACGCGCCAACCTGCCGTTGTGGAAATCAACGAGGCCAAAGCCCGCGAATGGCTCAGCAAGGGCGCTCAGCCCAGCGACACCTGCCGCTCGTTGCTGCGCAAAAAAGGCATTCTCAATGCGGAAGGTCGCTTAACTGAAGCAAGCACTGCCGAAACTGCTACTGCCGAAGCCACTGCGTAATTGCGATTCTCTTTATTGCTATGAGCGAAATCGAAAACAGCGAAACACCAAACGGAACTCCCGAAGCACAGGACACTAACGGCGAATTTGAAGCGGCTTTGGATGAGTCGTTCGACGAGCTTTCCGAAGACGAAGCTCGCCTTATCGAATTAGTTGGCTATTTAGTGCAGGGCATTGTGGCGCATCCCGATGATGTCGAAGTCGAAGAGTTTCTCGACGACATCGGCTCGGTTTACGGCGTGCGCGTGCATGGCGACGACATTGGCCGTGTCATCGGCAAAGATGGCCGCGTTGCCAATGCGCTGCGTCAGGTTGTCAAAGCCGCCGCCACTAAAAGTGGCGCGCACGTCACAGTCGAAATCATGACTGACGACACGCCGCACGAACCCGCCGTCGCCAACGGCGCTTAATTGTTTTTCGGGCCGTCAAGCATCGCCGCAGGCCACAAGCCTGCGGTTTTTGCCGTGTGATACTCATGCTATGAGCAAATGCTATGAGCAACTCTGATTTATTAAATGACCTTTCAACCTGGGACGTTTTAGTTGGGCGCGTGCGTGGGCACTGGAACAAGGCCGATTTAAAAATTCAGCCATTTTCCACCGCGCCGGGCCGCTTTGAGGCCGGAAAGCAGTTATGCGTCGCGGTTGGCAACAAGCGGCAGCTTTTGACGATTAAATCGTCAAAATTCAGTGGCAACCATTGGATTTGCGATGTGGGGTTCATGCAAACCGTGCAAGCCGAAGCCTTAAAAGGCGCCGAACTGTTCATTCATCCTGAAATGCGTGTGCCTTTGCCCGAAGGCGAATTTTATCCCGATGAGATGCTTGGCTGGCGCGTTGTAACCGAAACCGGCGAAGAGTTGGGCGAACTCGAAGAAGTGCTGGAAACGCCAGCGCACGACATCTTAGCCACGCCGCTCGCCATGATTCCCGACGTGCCCGATTTCATCGTGAAAAAAGATGCCGAAGCGCAATTAATCACCGTGCGCGATATGCCAGGCTTGAAGTTCGAGGAGTAAGCGCACCATGTTGCCGCCGATTCCTGCTCCGCCGCCAATTCTGCCACTTGAAAAAGGCTCGCGCCCGCCACTGCTAAAATTATTTATCACTATAAGCGTAATTGAGCCTTGGATTGGTTCTGCTATTTTCGCAGAAGACAAAAACCGCCCATCATGGTTTTTCATTGCGTTTATATCTTTTCAGATCATGTTTTGTCTGTT